>CALJPB010000342.1 GCA_937981305.1 uncultured Selenomonas sp. | reverse complement strand
ACGGAGCTGCGCGCGCTGATGGACGCGGGATCGGATCACGGCGAGGAGCTCATCGATCGGTGCGACACGGTCCTGCGCATCGCCTTTGATGATGTCTCATTCGAGCTTGGAAAGGGCGGCGCGAAATATGAGCTGATCCTGACGCCCGAGGGCATGCGCGCAAAGCTCTTTCCGCTCATCTATTTCGCGCGCCATGCCCCCGCCTCCGTGCGCGAGCACTGGGACATCCACGTCGGTCGCACCGCCTCTCTTGGTGCCCTGCGTACGGGCGACTACAGCATCGAGATGAAGGACGTCGCCGTCCGGTTCACACAGGAGGGAGAGGGGATCGCCCTCATGGTCTACTGCGAAAAGCTCCTGCCGCTCCTGAAGGAGGACGAGAATCGCGCATGGTGGATGCTCTCCACGCTCGTCGATCAGGCGCTCGGGGAGATTGCCTCCATCCGCCTCATCCATGATTTCGAAGTCCTCGACGCGCCGCGTGATGAGCCCTCCATGACACTTGCCGATCTGCCAAAGGCACTGGAGGAAGCGGGGCTTTCTCTCGACAGCGATGCAGAGGACTATCTGGAGCACTCCTATCTCGCCTACGAACGCGAGCCGCAGAATAGTTCCGATACGGACTGGCGGTTCGATGTCTACACGGGCAGTACCCGTCTGCCCGCCATCCTCAGCGCCTATACGGAAAACGATCCGGCGCTCGCGGATATGTACCATGCGGACGGGATTGCGGCGGGCTTTCTCGCCTATCCGCTGACGGATGAACTGCGCGCGGATGCGGAAGCTCCCCTCGCATTTCGCGATGCGCTCATGACGGCAATCGAGAGGGATACCAAGGAATTGGATGCCGTGACCTTCCTCGGCGGTGCAACGGGTACGGACTGCGGCTATCTGGACTTTCTCGCGTGGGATCTGCACGCCGTCCTCCGCGCCGCCGACGACTTCCTCCAAAAGACAAATCTGCCGTGGGCGGTGTTCCACTCCTTCCGACGGGACGCCAATTCCGTCAGCATCTTGGATCGCACAGAGGAGGAAAACCGCGCGGAGCAGGAAAGCCCCACCGCCGCGAAATCCTCCCTGCTCTCCCCTGCGGCGGTCAAAAAACTTGAGGCAATGGATGACGGATCGACGGGCTATTTCTACAAGATGCTGCACTACCTGGAATCGTACATCAAGAACGGCACAATCAAGGGGAATTTCACGCGCGAGGAGGCACGCGCCGATCTAGACATTGCCCTCTGGTACGCGTATGCGTGCAACAATATTGATGCCTACGAGTATTACTATCGCACAACGCAGTGGCTGCCCGCAGCAGAGGCGAACGCGCGGGGCTGCGGCACATACTACTACCGCTATGCCGTCGCGCTCATGTACTGCGGGCGGCTCAGCGATGCACTCCGCATGGCAGAGAAGGGCGCTCGCGAGGAACCGGACTATCCGTGGACATATTTGCAGCTCGGCAAACTCCGCGCACACTTCGGCGACCGCGACGGGGCGCGCGAGGCGGTACAGAAAGGGCTTGCGCTCGTGCCGGACGATCACGAGTTCTTGACGCTCGCACGCGAAATCGAAGAGGGCGCGACCATCGAGCAGATGTCCTACCACTGGATTGATCCCGCGTTTGACGAGGAACTGCAAGAGGCGGCCGCATCAGGAGAAACATTGGGACTGCGTGACGGCGTGGATGCCGACGGCGAACGGTACGAAAAACAGCGTGCCATCGCCTGCATGACGGTCAGCGAGGAGGGGCTTGCGTATTTCCGGCAGCTCTTTCGCCCCGATCCGAAGAACTACGAGAAGGATGCGCCCTATTGCAGCTTCGACTATCCCGTGGGTGATACATCCGTACGGCTCGTCTTTCACATGAACGAGGCAGGTCTGTCGAAGCGCAGTCCCGCATGGCTGCGCACGCAGAAGGAGCGGCTCGATGGCGGCGCTTGGCTCAGTCACACGGATGAGGCGGGCACAGGCACACTCACCGCCGTGCATTTCGAGCTCGACAATCAGGTCACACTCGAATATCAGTACCCGTGGCAGGAGAAGAGTGTCTACATCCCATTGAACGAGGACGGCAATCCGAGGGATGAGGAGTAGAGCATACAAAAAAGGAGGCGCACGCCTCCTTTTTTGATGTCATTATTTACTTGTCCCGATAGTGTGAGCCGCATTGTGCAATCTCCATGCGGTTATCCACAATCCGAAAAACAATGCGATTCTTCTCGTCGATGTGAACACTCCAAAAGCCCGAAAGAGCTCCCTTGAGCGGTTCCGGCTGTCCCTGGCATTGGTACCCGTTGCGGTCAATATCCTGAATGAGACGGTTGATCTTTTTCAGCGTTTTCTTATCCTGCGTCTGCCAATAAAGATAATCTGTCCACGCCGCATCCTGCCAAATCTTATCCATCAGTCAACCTCGATCAGCTCATGCTTCGTCAGATTGCGCCCCGCTTTGATATCCGCAATCGCCGCACGCAGACGCGCCATATTCTCCTCGCTGTAGAACGGATCCGGTTCTGCTGTGACCTCGAACGGGATGCGGCGATCCTGCGTCACCTTGGTCGCGAACATTGTAAATGCGGAGGTCAACGTCAGCCCCATTTGGCGGCAAGTCTCCTCCATCGCACGCTTGAGTTCTGCATCCATCCGAAAATTTACCATTGCCTGAGCCATATCAATCGCCTCCTTTTTTGTAGAATATCATATTTGTAAATACAAATCAATCATTTCTCATCATCCGCTTTACATTTACAGTCCCAGTTCCTCCTCGATCAGTACCAGTTCCATCGGGCGGTAGCTCATCTTCTTGTAGTGGATGGTCAGCGCATTGCAGATGCGCTCCAGTGCCGCGCAGTCATAGCAGCGCGTGCCGTCCTTCGCGCAGGGCGTTTTCTTGCCCTTGCGGTGCGCGTTGCGCGGGGCGGCGATGCGGTGGATGCGCTCGATCCCCGCCTCGATGTCGGGGACGAGCTTGTTGATGCCGACGACGAAGTAGGTCTTTTCATGTCCGAAGAGCGAGCCCGCGACACGGTTGCCCGCACCGTCCATGTTGAGGATCTGCCCCTGCTCGGTGATGGCGTTCGCCGAGAGCAGGAATACGTCCGTCATCAGTGCCTCGCGCCCTGCCGCGAGAAATGCCTCGATGCCGCCGACGTGCCCCGCACGCGGTGGGTCGATGACCTCGTTGTGCCCGCTCAGACGCTCGTAGAGCGAGAGCGCACGCAGCGTCTCAGAGTCGCCGAATCCGACGCGCTTGCCGCGAATCTCGGCGGCGAGGTAGTCCGCCGCCGCAGTGCGCCCCTCGAACCGCGAGACATCGTAGCGATTCCGTCGGAACGCCTCCATCGTGCGCACAATGCGTTCCTCGTATGCCGCATCGGACATTGTTCCCACCTCCTACGTAACTCCATATACCCTGATGCCAATGTGTCACGAAGCGAACCCGCTCCCGCTCAATACGTCTCGATGATATTAAAGTTCGAGTCGCACGCGGCGGGTGTGCGTCCGATCTCACGAATCACGCGGATGATGTGATCCTCCGAGAGGGCGCGGGGACTCTTCGCGCCCGCGTCGTGGAGGATCGTCTCCTTGTGCACCGTGCCGTCGATGTCGTTCGCACCGAAGCAGAGCGCGACCTGCGCCACAGGCACGGTCAGCATGACCCAGTACGCCTTGATGTTTCGGAAGTTGTCGAGCATCAGACGCGAGATCGCAATCGTCCTGAGATCGTCCCACATCGTCGTCTGCCGCACCGTCCGCCCCAGCTCCGTATGCGACGGCAGGAACGGGAACGGGATGAACGTCTGGAAGCCGCCCGTCTCATCCTGGAGATCGCGCAGACGCATCATATGCTCGACGCGCTCCTCGATGGTCTCGATGTGTCCGTAGAGCATGGACGCATTCGTCTTGATGCCGAGCATATGCGCCGTGCGGTGCGTTTCGAGCCATTCGTCCGCCGTCGCCTTGTTCGGACAGAGCTCACCGCGCACGCGGTCAGAGAGGATCTCCGCGCCGCCGCCCGCGATGGACTGAAGCCCCGCCGCACGCAGACGCAGGAGGACCTCGCGCACCGGAAGCCCCGAACTCTTTGCAAAATGCGTGATCTCTACGCCCGTAAAGCCCTTCAGATAGAGCGTGGGGAACGCCTCGTGCAGAGCGTTCAGCCGCTGCAAATAGTCCTCGAACGTCCACGAAGGATGCAGCCCGCTCACGACGTGCAGCCCCGCCAGATGCGGATCGCGCATCGCCTCCCGCACGTGCGCCACCGCTTCCTCCACGCTCATCTCGTATGCGCCGTTGTCCTCTGCGTCGCGCCCGAATGCGCAGAACTTGCAGTGTGCAAGGCAGATGTTCGTAAGGTTCACATGGCAGTTCACATTGTAGTAGACAATATCGCCGCACTTCTCCTGCCGCACGCGGTCGGCGAGCATCCCGATCCATGCGATGTCGCGGCACGCAAAGAGCCGCAGCCCATCCTCCCGCGTCAGCCGCTCACCGCGCTCGATCTTCTTCTCAATCTCTAGGTATTCACCGGTCAATCTGCTCTCTCCCAAAGAATCGCTGATAAAATCCAGTCTGTCCGATTGGTACAGATTTTTCGTCCTGTCAAACATCCGCCGCCCACCAATTGCTCTGCGACGGATCGGCGGAAGCCGGCCGCTTATTCGCTTTCCGTCTGCGCCGTCCCGGTCTGCTGCGCGATTGCATCGCAGATGCAGCCGCCCACCGCCTTTACTGCGCCGCGCTTGCGTGCCTTGTGCGCCTCGTAGCGGCGTTTGCCCTCCTCAAACGCGGCGCGCGCCTCCTCGGTGTCAAGCGTCAGCGGCGGCACTGCCTTCGGACGCGCGTTGCGGTCGAGCGCGACCATGGTAAAGTACGCCGAAAGCCCGAGCTGCGGATCACCGCCGTCGTCCAGGTCCTCGACAATGACGTTCACCGCAACCTCCATCGAGCTGTGCCCGACATAGACGATGTCCGCCGTCACAACGACGAGATCGCCGATGCGGATCGGCAGGTGGAACTCCAGCTCGTCCACGCGCGCCGTCACGACATTCGACCGCGCGTAGCGCCGCGCCGCCGCATACGCCGCCGAGTCCATCAGCTTCATGATCTCGCCGCCGTGCACATTCCCGTTCGGATTCGCCTGACTCGGCATCATCACCTCACTGATGACGATGCGGCTGTCCTTCATCTTACAATCCTTCATTTATATTCCTCCATTGAATTGTACATTGTTATGGGGTACTACTGTAGCACGCCATTCTGAAAATAATCCGTTGCCTTTGCCGCACGCTCTTGACATTCTCGTGCATTTCGGTGATATAATTCGCTCAGGGAAATGTGGATCATCCGACAAAGGGGGATTTTACTTGTATTTGGAACACATCACATCGCCGGCGGACATCAAAGGCTTTACGGCGGAGCAGCGCAGAGCGCTCGCACAGGAAATGCGCGACGCACTTCTGAGACGTGCGAGCATACACGGCGGGCATTTCGGCCCTGACTTTGCCATCATCGAGACGATCATCGCCCTGCATACCGTCTTTGACTCGCCGACGGACAAGATCGTCTACGACGTGTCGCACCAGTCCTACCCGCACAAGATGCTGACGGGGCGCGTCGAGGCGTACATCAACGAGGCGCAGTACGACGAGGTGTCGGGCTATACGAATCCGGAGGAAAGCCCGCACGACTTCTTCAACGTCGGGCACACGTCCACCTCGATCAGCCTCGCGACGGGTCTCGCCAAGGCGCGCGATCTCGCGGGACGCCACGAGAACATCATCGCCTTCATCGGCGACGGCTCGATGTCGGGCGGCGAGGCACTCGAGGGGCTGAACGTCGTCG
>CALJPB010000341.1 GCA_937981305.1 uncultured Selenomonas sp. | reverse complement strand
CCTTCATCATATCGTCCTCGGTCTTCTGCGCGAGATCGGCAACGGTATTAATGCCGGCGCGTTTGAGACAGTTGAAGGAACGCACGGAAAGATCCAGATCGTCAATGGTCATCTCCAGCACCTTCGCGCTGTCGTCAATCTCCTCGGGCGGGAAGTTCGGAACTTCCTCCTCCTCCTCGACAACGGTGCCGTCCATGTTCTGGAACAGGCGCAGGTGCATGACGAGGATTGCCGCCGCCTTGCTTACGGCCTCCTCCGGACGGATGGAGCCGTTCGTCCACACGTCGAGGATAAGGCGGTCATAGTCGGTGACGTTTCCGACGCGCGTATCCTCGACCGTGTAGTTGACGCGCTGCACGGGGGAGAAGATGGAGTCGATGGGGATGACACCGATGGAGTCATCCGACTTCTTGTTCTTGTCCGCCGGCACATAGCCGCGTCCGCGTTCGACGGTCATCTCGATTTTGAGCTTGCCCGTCGCATTCAGCGTTGCGATGTGAAGATCCGGATTCAGGATCTCGATGTCGCTGCCGCATTCGATGTCGGCTGCTGTGACCTCACGCTCCCCAACCGCGTCAATGCGAATGGTGTGCGGCTCCGACCCCTGCATACAGATGCAGAGCTGCTTGAGTGCCAGCACAATGCTCGTCACGTCATCCCGTACGCCGGGAATGGTGGAGAACTCATGCAGCACGCCGTCGATCTGAATGGAGGTGACCGCTGCTCCGTCGAGGGACGAGAGCAGCATACGCCGCAGACTGTTGCCGAACGTCGTACCATAGCCAGGTTCTAAAGGCTCGCAGACAAAACGCCCGTAGCGTCCGTCCTCGCTGATCTCTGCGATCTCGATTTTCGGTTTCTCGATATCTGTCATCTATGTGCCTCCTCCATAATAAACGCGTAATGCAGACACATTCACATTCATTATTTGGAGTAGAGTTCGACGATGGCCTGTTCGTTGACTGGCACATCGATTTCCTCACGGTGGGGGAAACGCGTGACCGTACCCGTCAGATTTGCCTGGTCGGCGGTCAGCCATGCGGGAGCGGAAAGGGCATTGCTGCTCTCCTTGAGCTCCTTAAAGAATGCGCTCGCGCGGCTCTTCTCAGCAACCTCGATCACGTCGCCCTCACGAACGAGTGCGGAGGGGATGTCAACGCGCTTGCCGTTCACGGTGAAATGACCGTGGCGGACGAGCTGACGTGCCTGACGGCGCGTGTTGGCAAGCCCGAGGCGGAAGACGACGTTGTCGAGACGACGCTCGAGGAGGCTCAGCAGGTTCTCACCCGTGACGCCCGACATCTTCTTCGCCTTGTCATAGTAGCCGCGGAACTGACGCTCGAGGACACCGTAGATGAACTTTGCTTTCTGCTTTTCCTTGAGCTGGAGTCCGTACTCGGACACCTTGCGGTTCGTACGGCGGAGCTGACGCGTCGACTGGCGGGAGCGGCCAAGGGTGGCCGGCTCAAGACCGAGGGCACGGCAGCGCTTCAGGACTGGTACTCTATCAATTGCCATGTTGTTTCATGCACCTCCTGTTAGACGCGGCGACGCTTCGGCGGACGGCATCCGTTGTGCGGGATGGGGGTCACGTCTTTGATCATGTTGACTTCGAGACCGGTTGCCTGCAGCGAGCGGATGGCCGCCTCACGGCCTGCACCCGGACCCTTGACATAGACTTCGACGGACTTCAGGCCGTGCTCCATCGCAGCCTTTGCAGCCGTCTCTGCAGCCATCTGTGCTGCAAACGGCGTGCTCTTGCGCGAGCCACGGAAGCCGAGACCGCCGGCGCTCGCCCACGAGAGGGCATTGCCGCTCTTATCGGTGAGCGTGACGATCGTGTTGTTGAATGTCGAGCTGATGTGTGCAACGCCCGACTCTATGTTCTTGCGAACTTTTT
>CALJPB010000340.1 GCA_937981305.1 uncultured Selenomonas sp. | reverse complement strand
GTCCGATGCCTTGCAGACCGAGAGGGTGTCCTCGGGCAGCGGCGTGCCGAATTTATCGTATGCCGTACCACCAGCGTCGCGCGTCTCGTACGTCAGCCCGAGCGCGAATTTCGCATCGACGGCACTCAGGACGCGTACGGCTTCCTCGGTGATCTCCTGTCCGATGCCGTCGCCGGGGACGACTGCAATCTTATACGCCATGACGGAAACCTCCATTCTCGCGGATATAGTTCAGAAGTCCGCCCGCACGCGCGATGTCCTGCACGAAGCCCGGCAGCGGATGCGCATGGAACGTGTCGCCCGTCGTCAGATTCTCGATTGCCCCCGTCGCCGTGTCCACGCGCAGACGGTCGCCCGCGCTGATCTTCTCCACATCGTCGCCGATCTCAAGGAGCGGCAGGCCGATATTGATACCGTTGCGGTAGAAGATGCGTGCAAAGCTCGCCGCAATCACCACGGGCACACCCGATGCCGCGATCGAAATGGGGGCGTGCTCACGCGAGGAACCACAGCCAAAGTTTTTCCCGCCGACCATGATGTCGCCCTCCGCCACATTTCCGGCGAACGTCGTGTCGATGTCCTCCATGCAGTGCGCCGCGAGTGCCTTCGGCTCAAACGTATTGAGATACCGCGCAGGAATGATAACGTCCGTGTCGATGTTGTCGCCGTAACGCCAGACCTTTCCCTCGAACATCACGCCACCTCCTCGGGGGCTGCAATCCGCCCCAGTATTGCACTCGCCGCCGCGACGTGCGGCCCTGCGAGATAGACCTCGCTGTCAACGTGTCCCATGCGCCCGCGGAAATTGCGGTTCGTCGTCGACACACACCGCTCGCCCGCCGCGAGGATGCCCATGTAGCCGCCGAGGCACGGCCCGCAGGTCGGTGTCGAGACCGCCGCGCCTGCATCCATAAAGATGTCGAGATAGCCGCGCTTCATCGACTCCTGATAGACCCACGGCGAGCCGGGGATGATGATGCAGCGCACGCGCTCGTGCACCGTATGCCCCTTCAAAATCTGTGCCGCGATCTCCATATCCTCAAGCCGCCCGTTCGTGCACGAACCGATGACGACCTGATCGATTGCAATCGGTTCTGCAATGTCCATCACGCGCTTCGTGTTCTCCGGCAGATGCGGGAACGAAACGACGGGACGCAGCTCGCTGAGGTTGATCTCCACCGTGCGTGCGTACTGCGCGTCGGGGTCGGGGTTCACGGGCTCAAACACGCCCGTCATGCGCCCCTCGACGTATTCTTTGCACACATCATCGTACGGGAAAATGCCGTTCTTCGCCCCCGCCTCGATCGCCATGTTGGCAATCGTCAGACGGTCGGTCATCGAGAGATCCGCCACGCCCTCGCCCGTGAACTCAAGGCTCTGATAGAGCGCACCGTCCACACCGATCATGCCGATGAGCGTCAGAATGACATCCTTGCCGCTGATGTCGGCGGGCTTTTTGCCCGTCAGATGCACGTTGATCGCCTCGGGCACTTTGAACCACGCTTCGCCTGTCGCCATGCCGACTGCGAGATCGGTCGTGCCGACACCTGTCGAGAAGCCGTTGACCGCCCCGTAGGTGCAGGTGTGCGAGTCCGCGCCGATCGTCAGCATACCAGGGCCGACAATGCCCTTTTCGGGGAGAATGACGTGCTCGATGCCGACGCGCCCCTGCTCGTAGTAGTGCAGGATGTCGTGTTTGCGTGCAAAGTCGCGCATGATCTTCGCCAGCTCCGAGGACTTGATGTCCTTTGCCGGCTGGAAATGATCGGGGATCAGCGCGATCTTCGTGCGGTCAAAGACGGGGCGACCCGTCTTTTCAAACTCCTTGATGGACGGCGGCCCCGTCACATCGTTTGCGAGCACCATGTCAAGACGGCACGTCACGAGCTGCCCCGGCTCGACGTGATCCAGTCCCGCATGGCGTGCGAGAATCTTCTCGCTCATATTCATGCCCATATGCCCTCCAATATAACATAGGAAGCACTGATAAATTCAGCACTGCCATCTTGGCGTATCTTTTTCGCCCTCTCTGTGTCGACAAATCCTCCACATAGCCTTTGCTATGCGTCCGGTTTGTCTCCTTGACAGGACAAAAAATCTGCACCAATCTGACAGACTTCATTTTATCAGCGATTCCTATACAGAAAAAGGGGCTGTTCCGCCCCTTTGATTGTGCCTTACAGAACCTGTCAGTCCTTACGGAGATCCGCGCCGTCCTTGAGCCACGACATCATGCCGCGCAGCTCCGCACCGACCTCCTCGATCGGATGCTCTGCGTGGATGCGGCGCTCCGCGAGGAAGTTCGCACGCCCTGCCGCATTGTTCTCCGTGAGCCAGCGGCGGGCGAACGTGCCGTCCTGGATCTCGCCGAGCACCTTCTTCATCTCCGCCTTCGTTTCCTCGGTGATGATGCGCGGACCGATCTTGTAGTCGCCGTACTCCGCCGTGTCGGAGATGGACTTGCGCATTTTCGCCATGCCGCCCTCGTACATGAGGTCAACGATGAGCTTCATCTCATGGAAGCACTCGAAATACGCGATCTCCGGCTGATAGCCCGCCTCGATCAGCGTTTCAAAGCCGTTCTGGATGAGGTGCGTCACACCGCCGCAGAGAACGACCTGCTCGCCGAAGAGATCCGTTTCCGTCTCCTCCTGGAACGTCGTCTGAATGACCCCCGCACGCGTACCGCCGATGCCGCGTGCATAGGCGAGCGCGAGGTCAAAGCATTTGCCCGACGCATCCTGACCGACCGCGAACACATCGGGAACGCCGCCGCCCTCACGGAACGTACGGCGCACGAGATGTCCCGGTCCCTTCGGCGCGACCATGAACACGTCGATGTCGTCCGCAGGAACGATCTGATTGAAATGGATGTTGAAGCCGTGTGCGAACGCGAGTGCACTGCCGGACTTTAGGTTCGGAGCGATCTCGCTCCGATAAAGCGCCGCCTGCTTTTCATCCGGAATGAGGATCATCGTGACATCCGCAGCCTTGACCGCCTCTGCCACGGGGAGAACCTTCAGCCCGTCTTCCTCGGCAAGTTTCGCCGACTTCGATCCCGCATAGAGACCGACGACGACATTCACGCCGCTCTCCTTGAGGTTCAGAGCGTGCGCGTGTCCCTGACTGCCGTAGCCGATGATGGCGACCGTCTTACCCTCAATCGCACTCCAGTTGACATCCTGATCATAGTAAGTTTTTGCCATAGTACTCCCGCTCCTCACAATGCTCATAAATTGTGTGTTCCCCTCGCTCAAGCGCAATGAGCCCCGTGCGGATGACTTCGACGATGCCGTAGGGTTTGATTACCTTCAGGAATGCCGTCACCTTGTCATCGCTGCCCGTAATCTCAAAGATGATCGAAGCGGACTCCACATCGACGACGTGGGCACGGAACAGTTCGCCCATCTTGAGTACGTCGAGACGATTGTCGTCGTCCGCCCGCACCTTGATGAGCGTCATGCCGCGACACGCCGCACTTTTTTCATCCAGTCGCTGAACCGCCCGCACGACGGGCATCTTTTCCAGCTGCTTAATCATCTGCTCGACGAGATTTCCATCCCCCTGCATCACTACCGTGATGCGCGAGAAATCCGGCGACTCCGTCACGCCGACAGACAGGCTGTCGATGTTGAACTCGCGCCGCGAAAACATACTCACAACACGCACCAGAACCCCTGTCTGGTTCTCCACAAAGACGGACAGCACATGTTTCATAGAAGCAATCTCCTCCCCGCCGTGCCGCAAGCAATTTCGTGAAAACTTCTTCATTATCTCCCACGCATGAGCATTTGTCAATATGTTTTAGCTGAAAGCGCATGTATACGCGCTGAATAAGTGCCCCCACCACCGCTTCGCGGTCCCCCTCCCCCGCTGTGGCAGGGGAGGCTTTAATAACGGCATATTAGCTTCCCCCGTCGAAACGGGGGAAGTGGCGAACGTAGTGAGCCGATAGGGGAGCTCCCTAAACACGCACCTCAAAGCGCGGTTTTTCCTCTGTCTTGTTTGTTCGCTCCGTTTGTTTCGTCAACAGTGGCGATGCTTCCTGCACAGGAGCAACAGGCTTCTTCGTCATGGGTTTCGCCGCAGAGACCTGCTTTTTCGGCGGTGCAGCCTTTTCCTCCTCCGCCAGACGCGCCAGTGCCTCCCCCGCCGTCAGCCCCGTGAACTCGGGCAGGAGCTCGCTGCGTGTATCACGCGCACGCCGCGTGCGCTCCGCCGCCGCAAGGAGATCATCGTGTACGCCGCGCTCCGTATCCCGCGCGTGTGATTCGTCTGCGCGTGCCGTACGCTCCCGATCATGCGCGAGGATGCGCTCCCCGAGAGACGGATCGTCCGTTGCGGCAGCCTCAGGCTTCTTTTGGAAGAAACGACGAAAGAGAACGATCCCAAGCACTAGTGCAACGATGATCATCCCTGCCCAGTACAGTCCGCTCGTCGCCGTGTAGGGCGTGGGGGCTTGCGGCTGTTTTTGCTCCGTCCCCGTAAGCTGCTGCTTGAGCGCAGCATTCTCCTGCGCGAGATCAAGCCCCTTTGCCACATCCACGCCCGTCTGCCCCTCGACCTTCGTCCCGCGATCCACCTTTGATGCGGACGTGCTGACGGACTCCCCCTTTGCCGCATCCGTACGGGCGGCGGCGTTCGGACGCTCTGTGGCACTCTTTTCCTTCGGCTTTTCGTGCGTCGTCTTGGAGAGTGCGCCGTTTCCCTGCGCCACGGAGTCACGCGCCTGCTGCTCCGCCTGCGCGTCGCCCGTCGTATGCGTCTGATTCGCCTGTGCGTCCCGCGCCGCATCGCCGAGCATGATCTTCGGCGGCGAGGGAGGCGTGGGCGGTGTCGGCGGCGTAATCGCCATAGCAGCACTCCTTTCTCATCCGGTCTATGCCCTTACTATAGCAGAAAATATTGTTCGGCGAAATAGCAAAAGCGTCCCGCCATCTACGGGACGCTTTTATCATATCAAAAATACTACTATGCCTTATACGCCCGAACGTTCAGGCGGTCATGCGCCAAATCCTCGTCAATCTCCACGCGTACAAATCCCGCGCCCGTGAGCAGTGCCTCCAGTTCCTCGCCCGTATAGACGGACATCCCGTCGACGATCTTCACCCACTTCTCATGTGCGCCCGTCTTTCCGCTTGTTTCGTTCGTTATCATAAATATGCCGCCCGCTTTCAGAACGCGATGAATCTCTTTGAAACAGCGTGCAAGATCTTTCCAAAAATAAATGGTTTCAAATGCCGTCACAACTTCAAACCGTTCATTCTCAAACGGCAGCTCCAGTACATTCCCCTGCACGATCGCACAACGCCCCGCCTCGATTGCCGCACGGTTCACCTCCCGCGCCTTCGCTACGGAAACGGTCGAGTAGTCCAGCCCTGTCACATGACCCTCGTCCACCATCCGCAGGAACACGGCTGCGTTTGCACCACCGCCGCAGCCGCAGTCAAGTACCTGCTCATTCCCTTGCAGGTCGAGATGCGAAAAGCCCCACGCCGCAATGCCCGCATGACCACGATTCATCATGGCGATGACAAATTTCCCCATCTTCCCTTGGGGGTTTCCCATATTGCTGAAAAATTTACGAAGCAGCCCCATGCCGCTCCTCCTTTCTGCGAATGCCACAGCACCAATACAAAAGTGCCCCGTGCAAAAATGCACGAGGCACTGGATTTTACAACAAAGCCGCACGAAGCTCCTCACCGCTCCGCGCCGAGAGATAGGCGGGGGCGATGTCGAGGACGGTCTTGCAGCCCTTCGCGCCCTCGGACGCGAGGCGATGCGCCGCGCGTGCATATGCCGCGAGGACACACGCCGTGAACTCGGGGTTCGAGTCGAGCTTCAGGTTGAACTCGATGACGTGCTTGTGCTCGCCATCCTTGCCCGTCGCGCCCGAGCGAACGACAAAGCCGGCATGGGGCAGCCCCGCATGGTCACGCTGCAGCTCCTCCTCGCTGATGAAGTGCACCGTCGTGTCATAGTCCGAGAAGTAGTTCGGCATCGTCACGATCGCCTTCTCGACCGCCGCTGCATCCGCGCCCTCCTCAAGCACGACATAGCACTCGCGCGTATGCTTCTCACGCGTACTGAGCTCCGGATTCGCCCCGCTGCGCACGGCATCGAGCGCGGCGGGTACGGGGACGGTATACTGCTTGGCATCCTTCACGCCCGGCACGCGGCGGATCGCATCCGAGTGCCCCTGACTGACCCCGCGTCCCCAGAACGTGTAGTCCGTGCCGTTCGTGAGCACCGCATTGCCGTAGACGCGTGCGAGCGAGAACATCCCCGGATCCCAGCCAACCGAGATCACACCGACGTGCCCCGCCGCCTTTGCCGCCGCATCCACCGCCGCGAAGTGTGCGGGAATGTTTGCGTGCGTATCGAAGCTGTCCACGACGTTGAACAGTTTTGCAAATGCGGGCGTCTGCTTCGGCAGATCGGTCGCCGAGCCGCCGCAGAGGATGAGCACATCCACCTTGTCCTTCCACTCCGCCGCCTTGTCCGCGTGGACGACCGGCACATTCGTGCGCGGCTTCACCGACGCAGGGTCGCGCCGCGTAAAGACGGCAACCAACTCCATATCCTCATTTGCCTCAACGGCGTACTCCACGCCGCGTCCGAGATTGCCATAGCCAAGAATACCAATACGAATCATAAAAACTCCTCCCGCCATCCCCCAAGGACGGCGTCAAACATAGGAGAAAGCGCTTTCGCACTCCCTCAATAATGCGGGTGTGCCTTCACATAGTCGACGGGACGCGACCAATCCACCTGGACGTTCGTCTCGTTCCACAGACGTGTGAGAGCCAGTTTAAAACTCTCGATGTCCGCGAGCGGAGTGACGGTCTCCTTCGTGAAGTCCATCAGCGTCTCATGCGGCA
>CALJPB010000339.1 GCA_937981305.1 uncultured Selenomonas sp. | reverse complement strand
TCTCTATAAGATTTCAAATCAGTTCACCCTCGGGTATTCCGAGACGGAGATGATTGATAATTTGCGGACGACAGTGGGAGAGATCGTCGCACATGAGCGTCGTGCGCGAAAGGCACTCTCCTACTTAGGGAAGGATGGCGTGGAGGATGGTATTTGGCGTGCATTCGGTATTCTATCCTATGCGCGTTCGTTGACGGAACAAGAACTTTTCACGCTTCTCTCACGTGTGCGCTACGGCATCGATCGTGGGATCATCGAAGAAGTGGCATTGGATGCTTATGCGGAGATCCTTGTTGCGGCACGGGAAAATTATCTTAAATACATGGCAGAGAACGAAAATCTGTCCACGGGGGAAATCAGCACCATACGTGCTGCACGTGTGCGTGCAATCTTACAAAAATACAGAACACAGGGATGAGGAGGGGGACAGCTTGAACTACCGTCAATTTTTTACACAGGCGGCGATTAAAGCCGTAGAGTTTTCACAGTATATCGCGCAGCGGCGCGGCAAGGGGTACATCGGAACAGGCCAGCTTCTGCTGGGGATCATGCACATGCGTGACACTATTGCAGCGGAGGTGCTGGATAAATTCGGCGCGGATTATGACAGCGCGGAGCAGGTGATTCGCAATTCGGACGGGTTTCAGGATGTCCTGCACCCGGCCGAGGATGTACCGTACTACACGCGCCGTGCCCAGCGCGTCATGCAGGGCGCAATCGACACCGCCCGCGAGGAGCGTTCCTTCGTGACGACGGAGCACATCCTGCTCAGTCTGCTCACGGAGGCGGAGGGCACTGCCGTCCATACGCTCGAGGAGCTGGATGTCGACATCGAGGAACTGCAGAGTGAGGTGCTCGAGCGCATGAGCGAAGCAGAGGAGGAACCGAAGGAGAAGTCTGCGCGCAAAAAATCGAATAAGGGAAGCGTCAAGGGGCTTCCCGCCTCACTCAAGAAGTACGGGCGTGATCTGATCGGTGTCGCCCGTACGGGGGGGCTTGATCCCGTAATCGGGCGTGCAGGAGAGATTGATCGCGTCATTCAGATTCTCGCACGCCGTACGAAGAACAACCCGATTCTCCTCGGTGAGGCAGGTGTGGGCAAGACGGCGGTCGCCGAGGGGCTTGCCCAGCGCATTGCAGATGGGCAAGTGCCGTTTCTGCTCGAAGACAGGCGCGTGGTCACACTTTCTATGACGGCACTTGTCGCGGGAACAAAGTACCGTGGCGAGTTTGAGGAGCGGCTCAAAAATGTGGTGGATGATGTCATCAAGGCGAAGAATATCATCCTTTTCGTTGACGAGATCCATACGCTCATCCGCGCAGGTGGTGCGGAGGGATCGCTGGATGCGGCGAACATCCTGAAGCCTGCCCTTGCGCGCGGGGAGATGCAGATCATTGGGGCGACGACACTCAGCGAGTATAAGAAGCACTTTGCGAAGGATTCCGCACTGGCACGCCGCTTTCAGACGGTCTTGGTGGATGAGCCGAACGAGGAAAATGCGGAGAAGATTCTCTTTGGTCTGCGCAGCAAATATGAGGAGTTTCACCGGGCGCACATTGAGGATTCTGCCGTTCGTGCAGCGGTACGCCTCGCCAAGCGTTACATCACGGATCGCTGCCTTCCGGACAAGGCGATTGACCTCATGGACGAGGCGGCATCGCGCGTGCGTATGAAGAGTGTGGGCAATACCGATCAGCTCATGGGGCTGCGCACAGAGATTGCAGAGACGGTGAAGCAGAAGGATGCCGCGATCAGCGGGCAGGACTATGAGGCGGCGGCGCGTCTG
>CALJPB010000338.1 GCA_937981305.1 uncultured Selenomonas sp. | reverse complement strand
ATACCGGCGGACTTCTTAAACGCGCTTCGCTTGAACGAAAGAAATCCGCCGGGGCGTACCGCGCCCTTTATTCGCTTGCTCCACTAGGGTTCGCTTTGGGACATCGCAGCACATTTCTCTCACCAATCTTCCCCTGTCACAGAGGAGGAGAACTGAATGAGTAGTCGTGGGGCACTTCGTTCCCTAGATCGGTTTGAACGTCATCTGATCCACGGGCGGGATGTAGATCTCGCGGAAGAGCGCGACGGCATAGCTGTCCGTCAGCCCCGCCACATAGTCCACCACGCACTGCTCGCGCCCCCAACGCTCCGCACGCGCGATGAACTCGGGCGGGAGCATATGGAAATACACGGTGAAGTGATCCATCAGCGCACGCAGGACGAATCCCGCCTGCGCACGCTCGTGTGCAAGTGTCTTGGAATGATAGATGCGCTCGAACATGAACGCACGGAACGCATCCATGACGCGCTGCACCTGCGGCGAGAGAACCGCATCGCCGCACGCCTCCGAAGTCACGATCATATCGGACACCATGCTCGTGATCATCGCGGAGGTGTCCGTACCGAACGCATCCCGCACCTCGGCAGGCAGTTCTTCGGGCGTGAGCAGCCCCGCACGGATGCTGTCGTCATAGTCATGGCAGAGGTAGGCGATGCGGTCGGCGATCCGCACGATCCGCCCCTCAAACGTCGTCGGCACGCCCTTTCCCGTATGGTTCAGGATGCCGTCACGCACCGCCCCCGTGAGGTTCAGCCCGTGACCGCCGCGCTCGAGGATCTCGACCATGCGCAGACTCTGCTCGTTATGGGCAAAATGTCCCGTGATCTCCGCCACGACCGCCTCACCCGCGTGCCCGAACGGCGTGTGTCCGACATCGTGTCCGAGGGCGACCGCCTCCGTCAGATCCTCGTTGAGGCGCAGCGCACGCGCAATCGTGCGCGAGATCTGAGCCACCTCGAGGCTGTGCGTCATGCGCGTGCGGTAGTGATCGCCCGCGACGATGTAGACCTGCGTCTTGTGCTTGAGCCGCCGAAATGATTTCGAGTGCAGGATGCGGTCGCGGTCACGCTGAAACTTCGTGCGGAAGGGGCACTCCTCCATCGGATGACTGCGCGTGGCATCTCTGCTCCGCGCCGCCAGCGGGGAGAGGAGCGTGTCCTCCTGCGTCTCAAGCCGTTCCCGTACGGTCACAGCTGTCACCCCCGCTTACTTCACCACCATGACAGGGATCTTCGCCTCTTCGATGACCTTCTGGCTGACGCTGCCGATCAGCACGCCCTTCAGCAGACCGAGCCCGCGGCTGCCCATGATAATCATGTCGCTCTGCTGCTCCTCCGCGACCTCGAGAATGCTCTTCGCGACGTGGCCGCTCTTGACGTGCTTGCGCGCCTTGCGTTCATCCGAGAGTTTTTCCCAGATGCGGTCAAAGACGATGTGGCTCGGAATGTCCTTGTTGATGTTGCTCGCAACATAGACAAAGTCGAGCTCGGCATCGCATTTCTCCGCAATGAACAGAGCTTCATCGACGGCCTTGCAGCCGCCCACCGATCCATCGACCGGAACGAGGATCTTTTTGATCGAACGCATCATAACCCCTCCTAAATCATGTTTTAACAAGAAAGATTTCCTAAGGTATCAGTATATTTCGATGATTGACAGGAAAAATCCTCTCTCCGCGAAAAAAAAGTATGGGATAGGTTCGCACCGAAACATTACGCTTCCGACCACTCACAGCAGCCCTTCCTCGGAAAAGCTAAAGAACGCATCGCCCCCGAGGATCACATGATCGGTCACAGGGATGCCGAGCAGCGCGCCCGCCTCCTTCAGTGTGCGCGTGAGACGATGATCCTCCGCGCTCGGCGCGGGATCGCCGCTCGGATGGTTGTGCGCGAGGATGATGTGCGCCGCGCCGCAGCGGATCGCCGGCTCGTACACCTCGCGTGGATGGACGAGCGTATTCGTGAGCGTACCGATGGAGATATCTGCGACCATCAGCACCTCGTTCTTCGAGGAGAGCGGCAGGACGAGGAAGTGCTCGCGCTT
>CALJPB010000337.1 GCA_937981305.1 uncultured Selenomonas sp. | reverse complement strand
GTGGATATCACGGACGAAGTGATCGGCAAACTCCAATAGGAGGTGTATGCGCATGGAAAAGACGGTCAATGAGATCGCAGGTCTCGTCGGCGGCACAGTCAGCGGCGACGGCACGCGTGTCATTCAGAGACTTGCAGCACTGGATGAGGCGGGGGCGGACGCACTTGCCTTTGCCGTGCCGCCGCACATCGAGGCGGCGCGTGCAGGTGCAAAGGCGGGAGCGCTCCTCCTGCCGACGGGGACGGAGGGCTTTGCCTGTCCCGTGATCTATGTTGCCGACCCAAAAGCGGCGTTCGCGAAGCTTCTGACGATCTTTACTCCGCCGATTGAGCACAGCGTCGGAGTGAGTGATCGGGCATACGTCGGAACGGACGTGAAGATCGGGGAGGGCGTGACCGTCCTGCCCTTTGCCTATATCGATGACCATGCGGTCATCGGTGCAGGGGCAACGATCTATCCCCATGCCTACGTCGGACAATACAGTGTGATCGGTGCGGATACCGTGCTCTATTCGAGCGCGACGGTGCGCGAGCGCTGCCGCATCGGTGCGCGCTGCACCATCCACAGCGGCGCGGTCATCGGTGCGGATGGCTTCGGCTTTACGACGGAGGCGGGAGTGCATACGAAAGTACCGCAGGTTGGCGGCGTCGTCATTGAGGATGATGTGGAGGTCGGCGCACACGTCGGCATCGACCGCGCAACGCTCGGTGCGACGGTGATCGGCAAGGGGACGAAGATCGACAACCTCGTGCACATCGGGCACAACTGCAACATCGGTGCGAACTGTCTGATCGTTGCACAGACGGGCATCTCCGGTTCGACGAAGGTCGGGCACAACGTTACATTCGGCGGTCAGGTCGGCACCGTCGGTCATATCAATATCGGTGCAAACTCGGTCTATGCCGCACGTTCCGGCATCATCGGAGATATGCCGGAGGGCGTGTTCTGTGCGGGCTTCCCTGTGCAGCCGCATACGGAGTGGCTGCGCGTGCAGGCGGCGATCCGCCGTCTGCCCGAGATGGTGAAAAAAATAAAATCCCTCGAAAAGGAGCTCGCGGATCTGCGCGGGAAGGACTGAGATGTTCTCCTACTACGCGATGAAAGTCTTGAGCTTCTTCCTCTGTCTCCTGCCGCACGGTGCTGCGATGGCGATTGGCACGGGGCTTGCGCGGCTCGCGTGGATCTTTATCCCTGCACGGCGCAAGGCACTCGCACGGGAACAGGTCATGCGCTGCCTTGGTGTTTCGGAGGAAGAGGCGGCGCGCATCGCACGTGCGAGCAGTCTGCGTTTCGGTCCGATGCTGATGGAGGTGCTGCGTTTTCCTGTTATGCAGCAGCACATGAGTGACTACGTTACGCTGACGGGCGCAGTGGAAGAACTGCGTGCGGTTGTCGCCGAGGGGAACGGGGCGGTCTTTGCGACCTCGCACAGCGGCAACTGGGAGATTATGGGCGCGGCGTTCGCTTCGGCGGGATTTCCTGTTGTTGGTGTAGCAAAGCGGCAGAGTTCGGCGGGCATGGATCGCTTCATCAACGAGTACCGCGCACTCGTCGGGATACACGTCACCTATCGTTCGGGCGTGCGTGAGATGTTCCGCATGATTGACGAGGGATGGATCATTGGGCTCATCAGCGATCAGGATCCTGCGCTGCGCGATGGCGTTATTGTTGACTTTTTCGGGCAGCCGACCAATGCCTTTACAGGAGCGGCGGCGATTGCGCGCCGCTGCGAGGTGCCGATCTTTCCTGTGTTCATCCATCGGGAGGAAAATGGGCATCACGTAATTACCGTCGAGCCGCCCCTTTCCCCCGACAAGACCGACGACCGTGCGGCGGATGTGCGGCGCGTGACGCAGTGTGTCAGCGACCGCATCGAGGCGTGGATTCGTCGCTATCCCGAGGAGTGGTTCTGGCTGCATGACCGCTGGAAATCCCTGCGGGAGGAACAGTAGGGGGCATGAATCGACCGATTGCAAAACCCTGGTGCATCCAAAAAAGAGCTTCTGCCGAGGCAGAGGCTCTTTTTTCGTTGGGGCAATCAATCGTAGCGCATGAGAGAGTCAATTGTCATCGTACCGCCGGTCTGCGGCGGCTTTGGTGCCGGCGGCTCGTGTACTTCCTCCACATTCGTTTCCGCGTGGCTTGGCGCATCCTGGATGAGTCCCGCGCGTGCGGCAATACCGGAGAGAATGGCGCTCGCTGCAGGGGTGTCTCCGACGGGCGCGGCGGGGGCGGGAGTCATACTTTCCAGCGGAGTGAACTGGACTTCCAAGGTATCTCCCGTGCGGATGGGACTGGTAAAGTCCGCCTTGACTCCGTTGACGAGGATCGTAAAGGTGACGCGGCTCGTCGCGGGCGGCGGGGTGAAGCCGACCGCAAGCAGTGCCTCGCTGACGTTCGCCGTGCCTGTACCCTTCTGATAGGCAATGACGGCACCGTCCTCCACGATGGTATCCGGCGATGCCGCACGCCCATTGATCGTGAGGGTAAAGCCGGCGGCGGGGATGTGGTGTTCCGCTCCCTCGTAAGTGATGGTCGCATAGGAGGCGGCGGCGGAGAGATTCAGTACGGATGCGACCGTTGGGATCGCAGTCTCCTCGTACTCGATCACGTCGCCCTCGTGCAGCATGGTGGAGAGCGGCGCCGGCCCGTCGTTCAGCGTGATCTTCGGCTGTGTGGAGAAACGACGCGCCTCGCCGTTGAGTGTGTACGAGATGCGGCGTCCCGTGGGCGGCAGGTGCTCTGCGCGGAGCACCTCGCCGAGGGTGCGCTCGCGCCGTGAGATGATGACATCGCCGTCGCGCAGAACGGGATCGCCGCTCGGAATATTGTCGTTGACGAGGATGCTTGCCGTGACAGTCTTTTCCTCGCCGTTGAGTGTAACGGTGTAGCTGTCCGCTGTGCCGATGACTTCCCTGAGCCGGATTTCCGGCTGCGTGCCGTTCTCTCCCGCGACGAGCTTGATGCGGCAGTCGTCGTGAATGGGGGAGTCAAGCCCCGCACTCTTACCGTCGATTGTGATCTGTGCGAGTGTCCCCATCGTGCCGGGGAAGCTGCGCCGCTCACCGTTCACGGTAATCATGAGCCCCATGCCGGGGCGGCCGTTGTATTTCCTGAGACTGATGCCGGCCGCGAGCAGCGCGTCGGAGACATTGAGTTCGCGGAAGTTAAAGAGGCTGTACTCGATATCGTTGATCCAGACGGCGAGGAAGTGCAGGGTGTTGATGGAAGCGATCTTCAGGATGCCGAGCGGTGTGACCGCATCGGGGGCGTGGAGTTCTTCGGGCAGCTCCGCAACGCCGTCCACCTCATCCGGCTGACGCACGGCGACGCGTGCCTCGGGAATGCCGAGTGCACCCGCCACAAGTTCCGGCATCATGGGCGTGAGCGCACCGCCGCCGACCAGCATAACCGCCTGTGGCGGTTCTCCGTTCAGATCCAAAATCTGCTTTGCAATCGCCGTTGCAAGGTTCTCGACCCCGGGCTTGATCGCGGTGAGAACCTGATCGGCAGTGAGTGCAAGCTTCATGCCGAGGATGTCCGTGAACGAGACATCCTGTCCGTCCGCCGCCTTGCGCTTGATGTCCTCGGCGATGTTGAAGTCGAGCAGGTACTCACGCGAGATCGCCTCCGTGATCTCATCGCCCGCCATCGGCACCATGCCGTAGGCGATGACAGAGCCGCCGCGCGTGATGGCAACATCGGACGTGCCTGCGCCGATATCCACGAGGACGAGGTTGAGGTGACGCATTGTGGGGGGGATGAGGACGTTGATGCCCGCAATCGGTTCGAGGGTGAGCGCGCGCATCTCAAGATGTGTTTCGCGCAGCGCCGACTGCATGGAGTCGACGACCTGACGCGGGAGGAAGGTGGCGATGACCGTCGCCTTTGCGTGTCTGCCGCGCTGCCCGATGAGGGTTTTGAGCTCGTTGCCGTCGAGCTCGTAGCGGATTGTGCTGTAGCCGACGCAGTAGTAGCGCGTCGGATCATCCACTGTATGCGAGTGGGCGAGCTTCCGCTGTGCTGCCTGGACACCCGCAAAGTCAAGATCGCGCTGCTGTGCGGGCGTGATCGTACCCGTGATCTCCTGCTCCGCCTCCGCCGTCATCGTGTAGAGTGCACGCCCTGCGGCAGCCACGGCGGCACTGCTGAGTGCGCCCGTACGCTCGGTGAGGCGGCGTTTGACCTCGCGAATGATGGCGGCGACCTGGGGAACATCGTGAATCTGACCGTCGAGCATGGCTCGCGTCTTGTGCTCCATGCGTTCCGTGGCGAGGATGTGGAGAAGACCATCCCGCTGTTCGGCGACGATACCGATGACGCTGCGCGTGCCGATGTCGAGCGCAAAGACCAGCTCTGCAGGCCGCTGACGGCGCGGTGCGACCTGCGCGGCAGCGGGTTCCCCCTTCTTTGGACGACCGCGCTTCTTGGCGGCAGTGTCCTCCGTATCTTCTTGTATGCGTTTTTTGGGGCGGCCGCGCTTTTTGGGCGTGGCGGTGTTCATTTCTTCGTTCGTTTTATCCGGATCCGTCATGTTGATCTCCCCTGATCCTGTGTGAGTTCATGTATAACATTATATTTATTCGGTTCTTTTCAAAAAAATCCTGCCGCTGTGCGCATACAAAAAAAGGTCAGAACAGAGCCGCCGCAGGGGCAGTTCCACTCTGACCGCAAGAGAGGGGTCTGAAATGCCGTATGACTTATATGTCTATACCTGCGTAAAGCAGGTGGGTACCCTAAGTCCGACTACCGCGTCCTCCGAAGGAGTATCGCATTCACCGGAATCAATTCGGATTCCCTAAATAATCTGTAGGTTAGACATTGCTAAGGCATACGCACATCTAAGGCTCACCTTCTTGTGCATTATGATAGCATAAAAAAAAGTGAGCCGCAAGACTTGACAAATACGGGAATTGCAATTTGTACCAACAATTTGAAATCTGTCTTTTCAGAAAACCGGCTTGAAATGTGTGAATCCTCTTTTCCTATGGGAAATCCCGTGCTATAATAATATATGTGAGAATATGGAAAACTCTAAGGAATTGCTGAATTGATCAGTTCTTCCTTCATTTCGGGAAAGATGGGGCGATGGAGATGGCAAATGTAAGGGATGCGGTGAATGCAGTCATCACCGCGATTATGGCACAGAAGGATTATTTGACGGCGGTGGACGCGAGGACCGGAGATGGGGATCACGGTCTGAATATGGCGCGCGGGTTTACGGCGGCGGAGGAGCGTCTGGCGGAGCTTCCGGCGGATGCGCCGGTCAAGGATGTGCTCTACCACATTGGACGCGCGTTCATCGAGAACGTCGGCGGTGCGGCAGGACCTCTCTACGGGATCGCCTTCGTGCGTGCGAGTGAGGCGGTGAACGATCAGACGCGGCTGGACGTGCACAGCTTCGAGAAGCTCTTTACGGCGGGGATTGCAGCGATCCAGCGGCGCGGTCGCGCCGAGCGCGGAGACAAGACCATGCTCGACACACTCATCCCGATCCGCGATGCGTTCCGCGCGGAGAATGCGGATGGCAAGAGTCTGCGTGAGTGCCTTGAGGATGCACTGAACGAGGGGCGCGCGGGCGCGGAGTACACAAAGACCATCGCGGCACGCCGTGGCCGTGCGGCACTCGTGGGTCCGCGCAGCATCGGCATCGAGGATCCCGGTGCAATGAGTTCGCTCATCATGTTCCGTGCCCTGTGCAGCTATCTGCGCGGCTGATTTGTGGATAATGGAGGAAGTACGTTGACAAATACGGAAATTCGCACCCGTTTTGCACCGAGCCCGACGGGCTATATGCACATCGGTAATCTGCGCACGGCACTCTATGCGTATCTGTTTGCGCGCGCAAATGACGGAACATTTATCCTGCGCATTGAGGATACGGATCGGAACCGCTACGTCGCGGATGCCGTGGACTTCATCCGCCGCACCCTCGACGCGGCAAAGATCGTGCCTGACGAGGGGCCCGATGGGATCGGCGGTGTGTATGGTCCCTACGTTCAGAGCGAGCGCATGGCGATCTACAAGGAATACGCCGAACGGCTCGTCGCGAGCGGGCACGCCTACCGCTGCTTCTGCAACCATACGGAGGAAGTGGAACCATCTGAGGGAGAAAAGACATTTGGCGGCTATCCGCGTACCTGCCGCGACCTCAGCTCCGCCGAGGTGGAGGAACATCTCGCACGCGGCGAGGAATATGTCATCCGTCAAAAGATGCCGCTCGTCGGAGAGACGACGTTCTACGATGTGCTCCACGGCAATGTCACGATCCCGAATACGGAGCTCGAAGATCAGGTGCTCTTAAAGCGTGACGGGATGCCGACGTATAATTTCGCGAATGTTATCGACGATCACCTCATGCGGGTGTCCCACATCATCCGCGGGACGGAGTTCATCACATCGACGCCGAAGCACGTTCTTCTCTATGAGGCGTTCGGGTGGGAACCGCCTGTATTCGTGCATCTCGCCCCCGTCATGGGGCGCGACGACGCAACGGGCAGGACGAGCAAGCTCTCGAAGCGGCACGGGGCAACGAGCTTTGCCGATCTCGTGGCAATGGGCTATCCTGCCGAGGCGATTGTGAACTACGTCGCACTCCTCGGCTGGAGTCCGAAGACGACGAATCAGGAAGTCTTTTCGATGGACGAACTGATCGAGTCGTTCTCCCTCGAAGGACTGTCGAAATCGCCCGCCGTCTTTGACTACGACAAGCTCGGCTGGATGAGCGGGGAGTATTTCAAGGCGATGACGGATGAGGCGTTCGCTGAGGCGGCGCGTCCGTTCGCGGGAGAACTCCCCGCACGGCTGGCGGAGCAGTGGGCGGCGATTGCACGTCTCCTGCGCACGCGCGTGACGAAGCTCTCCGACGTACGTCCCTCCATCGCATTCCTCATCGAGACACCGCCGTTCGATGCAGCACTCTACGAGAACAAGCGCAACAAGGTGACTCCGGCAGCGGCCAAGGAACTCCTGCCCGCGCTCATCGACATCCTCGCGGCACTGCCCGCCGAGCACTGGGAGAACGATCTCCTGTATGCTCTGCTTGAAGAGTGCATCGAGCGTGAGGGATGGAAGAAGGGGACGGTTATGTGGGTGCTGCGCATCGCAGCGGCGGGACAGGCGGTCACGCCGGGCGGCGCGACGGAGCTGCTTGCCATCCTCGGCAGAGAGGATGGACTTGCGCGCCTGCGTACGGCACTTTCACATCTTGCGGCATGATAGTGAAGTTTTACAAAAAAATGCTTGCGTTTTTTGTAAAACTATGATATAGTACCTCCTGTTCACATATGTGGCGCCTTCGTCAAGTGGTTAAGACACCGCCCTCTCACGGCGGGTTCATGGGTTCGAATCCCATAGGCGTCACCAATTATCGGCGCCTTCGTCAAGTGGTTAAGACACCGCCCTCTCACGGCGGGTTCATGGGTTCGAATCCCATAGGCGTCACCA
>CALJPB010000336.1 GCA_937981305.1 uncultured Selenomonas sp. | reverse complement strand
GCAGCGCAGATACCGTGATTCTCTCCGTCGATCAGCTGCTCTCGGGGGGGCTGCTCGCCGCGCGCGAGGCACATATCTCCGGTGCCGACATCGACGCGCTTGCGGCATATCTGCGCACGCTGCACACGGCGCACCCGCGTGTGCCCCTGCACGCGTTCTACATCCTGCCGCGTGCGATTCCGCAGGATGGGATCGAGGGTTGGCGTGAGCGGCGTGCCATTCTCGCCTATGCGCGTCTGCTCGGGCGTGTGGGAGCGGGACTGCCCGTCGATGAGAACGAGATGGAGCGGCTGCGCGGAGAGCTCCCCCCCGACGATCTGGAAAAATATCTCGCACACTTCGACGAGAGTACGGCACTCGCCTCCATGCTCATCGAGCTCACGGAGGAGGGGGTGCTGACGCGTCTTGTCCTCGGGCAGGACGACGGAGAGGAGTATTCCGTCGGCAATCTGAAGAAAATGGAGCTCGCCGCCCTGCTTACACAAAAAAACATCGCCCAAGAGCGGGCGATGATTGTGCACGGCGCAGATGAAATCGCGCTTACCATGCTCGCACGCATGGCAGTCGATGATCTGTGTGCGCACGGCGGTGCAGCCCCGCGCGTTGCCCTGCGCTATGCGCGGGTGGATATGGCAGATATGATTTTCCCGTTTATGGCAGTCTCGAATGACGCAACGGCACACGAAAAGATTGCAATGCTCGGCGCATCGCTTGCAGAGGATGGCGGTCGCAGCGACCTGACGCTCGTTCTCTCGGCGGGCGACAATGCGATGGACACGCTCGGCACACGCGCTTCCGCTGCAGCTGCCATCCGGAATATGCTTGCGGCAGGAACAAATGTCGCGCTCGTCGATCTCGCGCGGCACTTCCGCGCAGAGGAGACGCTGCTCCCGATTCTGGTGGAAAAGAATGTGCCCGTGAATGCACTCGCAGCATATGCGGGGTGGAACACGGCGAGCAACGCCATCGGTACGGCACTCGCAGAGGCTGTCCTCTATCACTGCGCCATGCAGAAAGCCCCCAATAAAGAGGAGCTCGAACGCAGCACATATGCAAATCTCACATTTCTCACGGGACGCATCGCAGAAGATGAGTTTTATCTGAAGGAGACGATCGACCGCGTGAACAATCAGCTCCATATCGCGGGCTATCGGAACACCTCCGATCTCGATCTTACGAAGAATTGGAGGTGGGCAAACGATCTGCTCACAAACGATCTCAATCGCCGCGTAAAAAACTATGAATCCACCGCCGCATTTCACACCCCATTCGTACAAAACGATATGCATCTGCGTGTTATGCAAAGCAATATCACAGCATACTACCCGTGGCCGCGCACGTTCGAGATACGCCTTGAGACGCAGCCGTACACCGAAATATCGCCCTAACACAAAGACCGAAGCCGCAGTGACTTCGGTCTTTTCATATACATACTCACTCCGCCGCAAGGCCGAATCGCGTGATTCCCTCCTTGCGGAACTTATCCAGCAGCTCCATAACACCGCTGTAGTTCAGATCCCCATCCGCGCGAACGACAACGGCAAAACGCGGGTTCTTCTGACTCTCGGCACGCGCACGGCGCAAGAGGGTCGCTTCGTCGATCTGCTTGTCCTCAAGCCAGAGCGAGCCGTCCTTGCGTACGGTGACGAGATAGGTAACGTTCAGCTGAGTCTGTGCCGTCTGTGCCTTCGGCAGATTCACATCCACGGTCTTCAGGTTCACCATGTAGAGCGTACTCATGATGAAGAACACGAGCAGAAAGAACATAATGTCGATCATGGGAATAATCATGACCTCGGGCTTTTCAAACGCCCTTCTGTCGCGCAGTCTCATGCCTCATCACCTTCCGCCGTTTCTCCGGTATGCAGAGAGGTCTCGATCACGCCCTTGACTCCGGCTGCACGCGCCAGCTCCACGCGGCCGCTCTCGGCAGCGGAAAAGCACATCTCCATATCCGTGACAATGTTCTCGATGCGCTGGGAAAAATACGCGTGCACCGAGAGGGCGATGATCGCAACACACAAGCCCATCGCCGTTGCAATCAGAGCCTCACCGACACCACCCGTAATAGCACTCGGTTCCCCCGCCTCGATGTTGAACACGCTGAACGTCGAGATCATGCCGCTGATCGTACCGAGGAGTCCGAGCAGCGGTGCCATTGTGACAATCACGCTCAGATAGTACATACGATTGCGGAGCTTTGAGAGCGCGATCCCCGACTGGATCTCCATATAGGAGGACATCTTGCGTGAGTTCTTGCTGTTCTTCGTGATTGCACTGAACAGGATATCCGCTATCGCACCGCGTTTCTCATCCGTCAGCGTGACAGCGTCCTTGTATCTGCCATTTGAAATATGCATCATAAACTCATGGGCAAATGCACGCCCCGCATCCATGCGCCCGAAGTAAAACGCACGCTCAATGCCGATGAATACGACAAAGATCGACGCTGCAAGCAGGAAGTACATAACAAGTCCGCCCTGCTGAAAAAAATTTATCCCCTGTGCAATAAAACTCATTGTGTAACCGATCCTTCCTCTCCTACAAACAATCCCCTTGCGGATAAGCAGAGTCATTCTACTATATTTTCCTGCACACGTCAACGATAACAAATATCATTATTTCATGTTACAGCTCGAGAACGTCTTGCAGACTATGTGAAAAAATACTATAATAAAAGCCGTTCTTTCGATGAATGGAGGTTATGGATTGAAACTTCCTCTCTTACGTGGCTTCTGGCAGCTGTTCAAAGGATATTGGAGATCTCCCGAAAAATGGAAGGCACGCGGACTGCTCGCTGCGGTCATTGCACTGAATCTCATCATGGTGTACCTGCTCGTTCGGATCAACGACTGGTACCGTGTCTTCTACGACGCGCTGCAGGCATATGACCGGGCATCATTCTGGCCGCTCATCGGTGAGTTCACGGGACTCGCGTTCATCTATATTGTCATTGCCGTCTACGCTGTTTATCTGCGGCAAATGCTTACGATCAACTGGCGCACATGGATGACGGAGCAGTATCTCGCACGCTGGATGCACGGACAGGTCTACTACCGTCTGCAAGTCCTGCGCAGCGACACGGACAACCCCGATCAGCGCATCAGCGAGGACATCAACCAATTCGTCAGCCTGACGCTGACGCTCCTCGTCGGCATCCTCAAGCAGCTGACAACGCTCGGGGCATTTGCCGTCGTACTCTGGAATCTCTCGGGGGCAGTTACCGTCCCCATCGGCGGTACAGAGTTCACAGTCTACGGCTATATGTTCTGGCTGTCCCTCCTCTACTCGGGACTGGGGACGTATTTCGTCCACATCGTCGGAAAGAAGCTCATCCGTCTGAACTTCGATCAGCAGCGCTATGAGGCGGACTTCCGTTTCAGCATGATGCGCGTGCGCGAGAACAGCGAGAGCATTGCATTTTACCGTGGCGAGATGGCGGAAGGGGTCGGGTTCAAGGAGCGGTTCGCAAACGTCATCAAGAACTACTGGGGGCTCATGCGCCGCACGAAGCTGCTGAATTTCTACGTCAACGGCTACGGTCAGCTCGCGATCATCTTCCCGCTCATCATGGCTGCGCCGCGTTACTACGCGGGCGAAATGGCACTCGGCGGACTCATGCAGACGATCTCTGCATTCGGGCGCGTGCAGGATGCGCTCTCCTTCTTCGTCGAGTCCTACGGCTCGATCGCAGAGCTTGCCGCCGTCATTCAGCGACTCTCGGGCTTTACGGAGCATATGGAGGAGTCCGCATGCGTCACAAGCGATATCGTGCGGAGCGAGGGCACGGACGACATACTTACACTGCACGAGTTCTCCATTGATCTTCCGGATGGCACACCGCTTCTCACGCCATGTACACTCCGTCTTGTGCGCGGCAGTCATGTGCTCGTGACAGGTGTATCGGGTGCAGGCAAGAGCACCCTCCTCCGCGCACTCGCGGGGATTTGGCCGTACGGCAAGGGTACGATCGCACTGCCGCATGGGGCAAAGCGCCTCTTTCTCCCCCAGCGCCCCTATCTCGTGCTTGGTTCGCTGCGCCGCGCACTCTCCTATCCGCGCACAGCCGCAGCATCCGACGCGGAGATTGCACGTATTTTGAACTTGGTCGGCATGGATCATTTTGCCGCGCGTCTCGACGATGTGGACGACTGGAGCCGCATTCTCTCGCTCGGCGAACAGCAGCGGCTTGCCTTTGCACGCATTCTGCTCATCCGCCCCGACTGGATTTTCCTCGACGAAGCGACATCTGCCCTCGACGAGGCACGTGAGCACGTTCTTTACCAACTTTTATATCAGGAACTCCCCACCGCAAGTATCATCAGCGTCGGGCATCGCTCGACCCTTTTTGCCCTTCATGACGTGGAGCTCCATCTCAGTAACCAAACGTATTCCTATCAGGAGATCCCTCATGAATCGTAGAGAATTTTTGCGCCGTCTGGCACTCGTCGGGATCGGTGCTGCCGTCTTTCCCTTCTTCCCCGCCGCAGCAGAAGCATCGTGGTACATTCCATCAGTGCTGCCCGGTGTCACCGTTCGTCCGACACATTTGAAATTCGGATCGCTCGAAAACAGACTTGTAACAGACTGTATTGTCGTCCATCATATTGGCATGGCAGCGGATGACGATGTCGCGGCAGAGACGGTGCATACATGGCATCTGAATCAAGGGTGGGCAGGCATCGGCTATCATTTCATCATCCGCAAGGACGGCACAATCGAGGAGGGGCGGCCGCTTGGCACGGTCGGTGCCCATGTCTACGGAGAGAACCGTCATACGGTCGGCATCAATCTCGCCGGCAACTTCGAGATTGGCACTCCGACAGAGGAACAGAAAGCCTCGGCGGCACAACTCATCGCCTCTCTCTGCACCGTCTACCAACTCGATCCCGTATGGCAGTCTACTGTAAAGGGGCATCGCGACCTGAACGCGACTGCCTGCCCCGGTCGGAGTCTCTACGCACAGCTGCCGGAGATTGTACGACAGGCACGTATTTATTACGGATCAGACGAGCTCGCGGCAGAACGTCTGCGTATCGCGCAGCGCGAGCATGAAGAACAGGACGTACCGTCTGCACGCATCCGCGCACAAATGGAGGAAGCGCAGCGTAGAAGCGGTATGACACGTCCCTCGCACCCCTCGCCAAGTACGCCAAATCCGTCCGTACAGCCGCCGCCGGAAAAACCCGGTTTGAAACCCAACAAGCGTCCGGATCTGCCGAAGCCAAATCCACGCCCCGCACAGCGACGCATTGCGACATAGCAGACATTCATGGAGGTGATGCATCTTGGGATTCCATTACCGCTGGTTTGAGCGCAATCAGGAAAAAATCGACGAGATGGGCATTCCTCTCACGCGTGCGCAGATTGACGCACGTGAACATACTCCCCCACCGCAGCGCATCTTTTCACGCGGAGAGCAGACCGGCATTGTGCTTTCCGCACTGATCTTCGCCTTCGGGTGGACGGAGGGAGATCTCTCCCTCGTTTTCTTTTGTCTCTCCTTTTTAATTTTTGAAGTTCGAAAGATTGTCGAGCGCTATTCCCGCCGCTATGGCAAAAGCATTGCAAATGCCATGCAGGGGTTCAGTATTGCGCTGATTCTCGGTGCACTCACGCTGGTTCTCACCACCTAGGAGGTTCATTGTCATGAAGCAGCAAATGGGCATGGGTATCTTGAAAATCGGTGCAGCGCTTGCGATCGTCCTGCTCTTCGTCATTATCCACCTCATCGCGCCGGAGTTCCTGCCTGAACTCTTCGCCCTGCTCGCGAGCGGCGACATCCCCGCAACGGTGGAGTACATCCGCTCGTTCGGCGAGTGGGCGATCGTCTTTGCCTTCCTCCTCACCCTCTTTACGAATGCGCTCGGCTTCCCGCCCGCCGTCATCTTCTCGACGGCGAACGTCATCCTCTTCGGCATTGTGCCCGGCATCGTTCTCTCCTGCGTCGCGGAGACCGTCGGCGTGACGATTGCATTCGTCCTCATGCGCTTCTATTTCCGCGAGGCGGCAGAAAAGGCAATCGCAAAGAGCCCCTTCCTCGCGAAGGTCGACCAGTACAGCGGCAGCAAGGGCTTTATTATCATGCTGATCGGACGTATGGTACCCTACCTCCCCTCTGCCATTATGAATGCCGTCGGCGCACTCTCCTCCATCCGCTTCCGTGACTATGTGCTCGCGTCACTCGTCGGTAAATTCCCATCGACGGGCATTGAGGCGATCATCGGACATGACATCATCATGCAGCAGGAGGACAACACCCGCCTCATTGTTGTCATCATCATCGCCGGCATCCTCATCTACACTGCCATCCGATATGAAAAAAATTTGATGCGCACTGAGGCTCTCACACAGAAAATGGAGAAAAACAAATGACGCGCCGCTCCTTTTTGCAGTCCGCCGTCAAGACCATTCTCGCGATGGGCTTTGGCGGTCTCTTTTCGCCCCGCTCCGCTTTCGCTGCGGATGGCATTCAGCACCTTCGTCAGATGGTGACAGCACATCCCGCAAAGACGCGTATGATCCAGTGGGACAGCCCGCAGCAGCTCGAAAATGTGCGCATCGAGCAGCGTGACAGTCGAGGACATATAGATCGCCGAACGCCTGCCTATACCTACCTTTCTATGGATAGCGAGGTGCAGTTCATCTATCGTTGTGAGATTCCTGCCGCCACAGGCAGTGCCTATCGTGTCGTACACGCAACAGGCACAACAGAGTGGATTCCCCTCCTGCCCATCCATGAAAACGGACGGACGCGTGTCCTGTTCTTTTCGGACAGTCAATGCGGCGAGAGTTACGACGTATGGGGCGCGACCTATCAGACGGCGTGGGCGCGTCATCCGAACGCCGACTGCGCTGCCATTGTCGGGGATCTCACAGATAACGGAGAGTCCGCGTGGCACTGGCGTGCATTCTTCGAGGCAATGGAGGGGGCAAATTCCCCGCTCGCGCGTCATATGCACGCCCCCGTCCTTGGCAACCACGAATACTACGGTCTGAACTGGACTGCCGTTCCGCCCGTGCGCTATCTGAAAACATTCGCACTCCCCGACAATGGCACCCGTGATTTTCGCGGACGCTACTACTCCTTTGATTCCGGTGCAGTGCACATCATTGTGCTTGATACGCAGTTCCTCGAAGCCGAGGAATGCGGCGACGCGCTGAAAGCGGAGCAAATGGACTGGCTGCGAAACGACGCTGCGGCAAGCACAGCCCCGTGGAAACTCGTCCTCATGCACAAGGATATCCTGGCGTACGGCGAGTATCAGGTCGAGCAGAATACGAATGCCGGCATCAGCGACGTGGGGCAGATGTTCTTGGACACATTCGACACACTCGGCATCGACCTCGTTATCTCGGGTCACGTCCATGCCTACCGCCGCCGCCGCATCCGTGCGCGGCAGACAGATGCACACGGTACACTATACCTTCTCGCAGGACCTGCGGGAAATCAGTACTTTGACGTTCGTGCAGAAAGCTATGATATTGCCGCAGGACCAAATCCAACACCGTCCAACTACCTCTATATGGAGGCGGATGCGAAGCATCTGCACATTCGCTGTGAAACAGTGCGCGGCACAATACTTGATACTGCAGAACTGCATAAATAAAACGGGGACTTCCTACAAAATTTTCGTAGGAAATCCCCATTTTTGATTTCTGTTTTTCTTGCCCTATACTGTGACGATGCCCAGCACTATGGCAAAGAACAGCGAGATGATGGACAGCCCCCAGAGCCACGGCGCACAGAAGCGCAGCAGCTCCTTGATGGAGACACCCGCAAGTCCGCAGCAGAGGAACGTCGTCGCAGCGTGCGGCGTGACG
>CALJPB010000335.1 GCA_937981305.1 uncultured Selenomonas sp. | reverse complement strand
GCTCCTCCTCCGTCATTGCGGGCAGCTTGTCCTTCAGCGCAAGCTCGCGGTAGATCATGCCGCTCGTATTGAAGAAACGCTTCAGCGGCAGAGCGCTCTTCTCGTGCCACGCACGCAGCTCGTCTGCCGTCGGCTTCTCCGTCTTGATGTCGCGCATCGGTGCATCGCACCCATGCGCACGCAGAAACTTCTCCGCCTTCTGACAGGTCGAGCACTTCGGATAGCCGACAAAGAGAATGTCCTTATTTTCCATAGTAAAACCTCCGTTGGATGGAATACAGTTCAACGTACTTCCTCCATTATATCTTTACACAAAAATTTTTCAAACTTTTCTTTTTGACCTATTGACTTTTTGACTATTTGAGGTATAATAACAATCGAAAGGTGATTCAAACCACCTTCCCAATTAAAAGCAACTGAATGGCATATCGAATACCAAACATCGCATATGCCGCAAATCTCTAAGGAGTTGATTACCATGTTTGGACTTGTACCTTTTGCCGGACGCCGTAACCTTTCGCAGCGTGACAGCACGAATCCGTTTGCACTCTTTGACGCGATGCGCGATTCCTTCTTCCGCGATGACTTCCCCGCCGCGAACTGGGGAGCGAGCTCGTTCAAGGTGGACGTGAAGGACAGCGGCGATCACTATGAGCTGACCGCCGATCTGCCGGGCATGACGAAGGAGGACATCGCCCTCCACTACGAGAACGGCTATCTCACGATTGCCGCCTCGCGCACGGAGTCGAACGATGAGAAGGACGACGCGGGCAACTACATCCGCCGTGAGCGTCACACGGGCGAGGTCAGCCGCTCGTTCTACATCGACGGCATCGACGACGCAAACATCCACGCAGAGTTCAAGGACGGCGTGCTGCAGGTGAACTTGCCGAAGACGGCGGACGCACCCGTACGCAAGCAGATTGAGATTCACTGACCGCGCAAAATTTCACCATTCATAAGAACGAGGGGCTGCTCTCCGAGACTTTCTTCGGAGGGCAGCCCTTTTTTCGTATGCCCGGCACATACAAAACAATTTTTATTTTTCAAAAAATATTCTCATCCTTTGTTTTTGTGGTATACTGTATACATTTGTTGGGAAACAGGAGGAATATGATGAAGAGACTCTATGCTGCCTATGGCAGCAATCTGAATGTCGCGGCGATGCGGGAGCGATGTCCGAACGCGGTAATCGTCGGTACAGCGCAGCTCGCGGATACAGCGCTAGAGTATCGCGGCAGTGCGCCACGCGTCTACCTGACACTCACAGAGGAAAAGGGCGCGACAACGCCCCTCGGGATCTGGGCTGTGACGGAGAGCGATGAGGAGGCACTCGACAGCTATGAGATTTTCCCTGAGCTCTACCGTAAGGAGATGCGGCACGTCCAACTAACGGAGCGGGAGACGGGTGTCGTCAAGGACACGGCGGTATTCCTCTACACGATGGTGGACGGGATGCCGCTCGGCACCCCCAATGCGGACTATGTCGCTATTTGCCGCGCAGGGTTTGAGGATTTCGGCTTTGATCCGTACATCCTCGACTGCGCCGCAAGGAAATAATTGGAAGCACTGATAAATTCAGCACCGTCATCTTATCAGCGATTCCAATTTTCACAGGAGGTATTATCTATGCTTGTTCTATCCGGTATCCTCGTCATGGTGGTGGGGCTCGCACTGCGGTTTAACGCTCTGCTTGTCGTCATCGTCGCCGGCTTTGTCACGGGATTTGCCGCAGGGATGTCCCTGCAGGAGATCGTCACGGTCATCGGCGAAGCATTCATCAAGAACCGCTATATGTCGCTCTTTATCCTCGTGCTGCCCGTCATCGGGCTCTCGGAGCGGTTCGGACTGCGCGAACGTGCGGAGTATCTCATCTCGAAGATCTCTGCGGCAACGGCGGGACGTATCTTTATGCTCTATATGCTCGTGCGCCAGATCACGGTCTCGCTCGGCATCTCGCTCAGCGGGCACCCGACGTTCATCCGCCCGCTGATCTCGCCGATGGGCGAGGCGGCAGCGCTCAAGGGACGCAAGGCATCGCCCGAGATCCTCGACAAGATCCGTGGACAGGCGGCAACGGCAGAGAACGCGGGCAATTTCTTCGCGCAGAATGTCTTTATCGCGGCGGGCGGGCTGCTCCTCATCAAGGGGGTGCTTGAGGAACACGGCTACGAGGTGGATCTCGTCACGATGGCACTCTACTGCATCCCGACCGCCGTGGTCGCGTTCCTCTTTGCGGCGATCCGCTTCCATCTCTTTGATCGGCGCATCGAGCAGGAGATTGCGGCATACAACGAGACGAAGAAAGGCTGAGGAGGGATTGCTATGCTGACACTCGATCACGTCTATCTCCTCTGCGGGATCTACCTCGTCCTCTTCGGGGTGCTCTCGTTCGGAGACAGCAAGAATCTGAAACGCTTCGGCACGGGTCTGTTCTGGCTCGTCTACGGCATCACGTTCCTTGGCGGCTCGGCACTCGGCAACGAGAACGCGGGCTGGATGGTCATTCTGATGGCGGTCATTGTCGCCGCAAAGCAGATGGGACACGGCGACTATCACGAGACATCCAAGGAGGAGAAAAATGCCTCGGCGCAGCAGCTCGGCAACCGTCTGCTCATCCCCGTCCTCGCGGTCGGTGTAATCACGCTGATCCTCGCGGCGACAACGAAGCTGGGTGCACTCGTCTCCTTCGGCATCGCCTCCATTGTCGCCATTGTGATTGCGCTCGCCATCACGCGCGGCGCACCGCTCCAGACGTTCCATGAGGGGCGCCGTCTCATCGACGCTATCGGCTGGGCTGCGATTCTCTCACAGCTGCTCGCAGCACTCGGCTCGCTCTTTGCCAAGGCGGGCATCGGCAAGATTGTCTCAGACATTGTGGCAAGCGCCATCCCGACGGACAGTGCACTCGCCGTTGTGATTGCCTACTGTCTCGGCATGGCAGTCTTCACCATCATCATGGGCAATGCCTTTGCCGCGTTCGCGGTCATCACGAGCGGCATCGGCATTCCTCTTGTCATCGTCGCGCACGGTGCGAATCCCCTCATCGTCGCTCCGATTGCGATGCTCGCGGGCTACTGCGGAACACTCATGACCCCGATGGCGGCGAACTTCAACATTGTCCCCGCCGCGCTGCTTGAGATGCAGAGCAAATACGGAGTCATCCGCGCACAGATCCCACTCGCGATCTCGCTGCTCGCGGCAAACATCCTGCTCATGTATTTCCTCGGATTCCATTCCTAAGAACTGAAAGGGGGAAGCGGCGGCATCCCCGCTGCGCCTGCGCTATGAAAAAACTTCTGATTACGGGCTTCCAGCCCTTCGGCGGCGAAGCAATCAACCCTGCACTGGAGCTGGTCAAGCAGCTCGCGGGCAAAAGCATCAATGGCTACGAGGTGATCGCGCGTGAGATCCCCGTGGTGCGCTACGAGGCACTCGATGCGGTACGCGCTGCGGTGGATGAGATTTCGCCCGATGCCATCATCATCGTCGGACAGGCGGGCGGCCGCCCCGACATCACGGTCGAGCGTATCGGCATCAACGTCGATGATTTCCGCATCCCCGACAACAAGGGCAATCAGCCCGTGGACGAGCCCGTTGCAAAGGACGGCCCCATCGCCTACTGGGCGACGCTGCCGATCAAGAAGATGGTCGCCAACATGAAGGCGGCGGGCGTCTCCGCGAGCGTGTCGAACTCGGCGGGCACATACGTCTGCAACCACCTGCTCTACGGCGTGCTCCACCTCCTCGCTACAGCGGGTAAGGCGCACATCCCCGCCGGCTTTGTCCACATCCCCTACCTGCCCGAGCAGATGGCTGTGCGCAAGGGGATCGAGAGCCAGTACCCGACGATGGGTGTCGAGACGCTCGTCAAGGGCTTTACGGCAATGATTGAGGCACTGGACTGACGATACACCATGCCTCTGAGAGGAGAGAGGGCAATGAGAATCGAGCACGATTTCCTTGGCAACATGGAAGTCCCCGACGATGTCTACTACGGTGTGCAGACGATGCGTGCCATCGAGAACTTCAACATCACGGGGCAGAAACTCGACCCTGATTTTATCAAAGCACTTGCCACGGTCAAGAAGGCGGCGGCTCTTGCGAACATGGACACCGGCCGTCTCCCGCACGAGATCGGCGATCTCCTCGTACGCGCAGCGGACGAGATCATTGCGGGCGGACACATCGAGCAGTTCCCCGTCGACCCGATTCAGGGCGGCGCGGGCACGTCCATCAACATGAACATGAACGAGGTACTCTGCAACCGTGCCCTCGAGCTGCGCGGCGAGGCAAAGGGACGCTACGACATCATCTCGCCGAACAACCACGCCAACATGGCGCAGTCGACGAACGATGCGTTCCCGACGGGCATCAAGGTCTGCCTCTCGGCAAAGAGCACGGTATTTCTCGCATCGCTCGACCGCCTCGCCACGGAGCTTGAGAAAAAGGCGACCTCGTTCCGTGCCATCCTCAAGATGGGACGTACCCATTTGCAGGACGCTGTCCCCATCACACTGGGGCAGGAGATGGGCTCATACGCCTCCGCCGTGCGCCGCTCCATGCGCCGCATCCGCTACGTGCAGCGACACATCCACACGATCAACATGGGCGGCACCGCTGTCGGTACGGGGCTGAACGCCGAGCCCGCCTACATCAAGGCGGTCGCACGGCGGCTCTCGGAGATCACGGGCGAGCAGTACCGTACGTCGCAGAACATCATCGACGCGACGAACAACACGGATGCGTTTGCAGACTTCTCCTCCGCGCTCAAGAATGCGGCACTCGTCCTCATCAAGCTCGCGAACGACTTCCGACTGATGGCATCGGGGCCGCGCTGCGGGTTGAACGAGCTGCATCTGCCGATGCGTCAGCCGGGCTCGTCGATCATGCCGGGCAAGGTCAACCCCGTCATCGCCGAGGTGCTCGATCAGGCGTGCTATCAGGTCATCGCGGGCGACCTCGCCGTGACCCTCGCCGTGGAGAACGGGCAGTTCGAGCTGAACGTCATGGAGCCGGTCATGGCGTTCAATATGTTCAACTCGCTGAACTACATCACGCGCGCGGTCGACACCTTCGTCGACAAGCTCCTCATCGATCTGAAGCCGAACGTCGAGCAGTGCCAGAAGTGGCTCGACAACAGCGTCGGCATCGTGACAGCGCTCCTGCCCCACATCGGCTATGAGAAGTCCGCCGAGCTCGCACGCGAGGCATACACGACGGGCAAGCCCATCCGCGAGATCATCCTCGAGCAGGGCATCCTCTCGAAAAAAGAGCTGAATCACATCCTCTCACCGCGCCAGATGACGCGTCCGGGGATTGCATAGCAGCCAGCAAAGGGACTGTTGTATGAAGTTTTCTAGCTTCGTGCAACAGTCCCTTACGTATGAAGGAATTTATTCTTTTTTGTCGAAAACTTGTATAGTTTTCGATTGTTTCAAAGGAGGTCTTTTCATTGGCAATTACAGGTGGAATCATCGTCATTCTTGCCTTTGCCGCCATCATCAAGAAGTACGAGACACGCATGGTGCTGCTCGCAGCGGGCTTTCTCATGTGCTTCATCGGCGGTGTCACGGGCAATGCAGTCGCGACGTTCAGCAAGACGATGGTACACGGCTCACTCGTGCCCGTGATCTGTACGGTCATGGGCTTTTCGTTCGTCATGAAGATCACGACCTGCGACCGCCATCTCGTCGAGTCCATCTCGGGCGTGATTACGCGGAGCAAGTTCATCCTCATCCCGCTCGCAACGCTGCTCACATGGTGGATCAACATCGCCATCCCGAGCGCGGCGGGCTGCTCGGCGGCGGTCGGCAGCATCCTCATCCCGACACTCATGGCGGCGGGTGTGCATCCCGCGATGGCGGGCGCGGCTGTCCTCGCAGGGACATGGGGCAGCGCCATCAGCCCTGGACAGGCGCACAACATCTTCGTTGCGGATCTCGCGCAGACCGATCTCATGACCGTCATCATGGCGCAGGTGCCCGCCGCGATTGTCGCATCCATCGTCGCCGTTGTCGCACTGACAATCATTGCAGCAATGCGTAAGGAAGGGCCCGACGAGGCGCGCCGCCTCGCCTATCATGCACAGCTCGAAAAGGAGGAGGGCGGCAAGGACTTCAAGGTCAATCCGCTCTACGCACTCGTCCCGCTTGTACCGCTCGTCCTGCTCGTCCTCGGCAGCAAGCAGCTCGCCGTCCTGCCGCTCACGGATGTCCCAACGGCGATGATCGTCGGCACGGTGCTCGCCCTCATCGTCACGCGGCAGAACCCGCAGGAGATCACGAAGAAGTTCTTCGATGGCATGGGCGAGGCGTACGGCGGTGTCATCGGTCTCATCGTCTCTGCGGCGGTCTTTACCGCAGGAATGTCCGCGATGGGGCTCACGGATGCACTCATCGAGGCGATGAAGGGCTCGGAGTCCGTCGCCAAGATGGCGGGCGCGTTCGGCCCATTCATCATCGCCGTGATCTCCGGCTCGGGCGATGCCGCCGCGCTCGCCTTCAACGGTGCGATCACACCGCAGGCGGCATCGTTCGGCATGAGCATCATCGACCTCGGTTCGCTCGCGCAGATGGCGGGCTCGATCGGACGCTCCATGTCCCCCGTCGCGGGTGCGGCACTCGTCTGCGCGGGACTTGCCAAGGTCAGCCCGATGGAGCTGTCGAAGCGCAACGCACTCCCGATGCTGCTCGCCACGATTACCTTTATGATCGTCCTCTTCCTTGGAAAGTAGGCAGCCATGATTGACAAAAAGCGCGTACTGGACGAATTTTTCGAGCTGGTTTCCATCCGCTGCTCCACACTCGATGAGCGTGAGATCGCCGACCTGCTGACAGCGCGTCTGCGTGACCTCGGTGCGGCGGAGATTCACGAGGACGGGGCGGGCAAGGCACTCGGTGGAAACACGGGCAATATTGTCGCGAACTTCAAGGGAACTGTCGCGAATGTACCCACCGTCATGCTGACGGCACACATGGACTGCGTCGAGCCGTGCGCGAAGATCAAGCCGACCCTCAAGGACGGTGTGATTCGCTCCGACGGCACAACCATCCTCGGTGCGGACGACAAGGCGGGCGTGGTTGCCATCCTTGAGACGCTGCGCTGTCTGAAGGAGGATGACATCCCACACGGAAATCTCCAGATCGTCTTTACCGTCGCCGAGGAGGGCGGTGTCAACGGCTCGCGCTGTCTTGACGCATCACTCCTCACCGCCGATTTTGGCTATACGCTCGACACGCACGGACACGCGGGCACGGCGGCATTCAAAGCCCCCGGCAAGAATCAACTCGCCGTACGCATCGTGGGCAAGGCGGCACACGCGGGCATCGACCCCGACGCAGGAAGGAACGCCATCACTGCGGCGGGCAGAGTGCTCACCGCCGTTCCACAGGGACGCATCGACGAGGAGACTACCTGCAACGTCGGGAGGATTGAGGGCGGCACGGCGACCAACGTCGTCGCCGAGTTCTGCACGCTGAACTTTGAGACGCGCAGCCGCGACAAGGCGAAGCTGGACGCACTCACACAGCATATGGTCGATAGCGTGAATGCAGCCCTCGACGGGACAGGCTGTACGGCAGAGATCGACATCAAGAAGGACTACGATCCCTATGAACTGCCCCCCGACGCACTCCCCATTCAGTATCTGCGCCGCGCCGCAGAAAAGCTCGACTTCCCCGTCCTGCTTGAGGAGGAGGGCGGCGGCTCGGATGCGAACCACTTCAATGCCTACGGTGTGCCGACGACCGTCCTCGGTGTCGGCATGACGGACTGCCACACGAAGGAGGAGAGCATCCGCGAGCGCGACCTCTACGAGGCGGCAGAACTGACCCTCGCCATCGTACGTGAAATCGCCGAATAACAAAAACAACAAGGCCGGCAGATCAGGCAACTGCATTGCTTGACGTGCCGGCTCTGTCATTGGAGAAGCAGAGACAAACGCAACACCGATTTTTGAGCGGTAATTCCTCAAATTTTTCTTTTTACGGTATTGACAATCTTCTGAACTTTGACTATACTAAAGATAGTTAAGGAGAATTCGCAGATCATCTGATTCAGGACAGGTGATCCCCATATGAGCCGTAAACATATGGGATGAGTTCTCCGGAGTTTCCACAGTGTTGACCGACGGTTGTTGGAGAGGGATCACGGCGGTGCAGCTTCGCCTGTGGCGGAGCCGGCACAGCCGGAGTTCCATGACGGACTGGGAGGAGATTCCGATGGGTCATTGAGTGGCCGCAGGGTTGTCCGCACCGGTGCACAGATTCCCAACGCGCGAGGGATATAGGTACCGAGCGAAGGTGCGGCAGGAGGATGCGGCAGCCCGCAGAGGACGGGCACAGGGGCGTACAGTGCGCAGAGCGGAAATATGTTCCCGCGATCGGAGTCGTGGGATATGCGCCAGCTGTATGTCGAGGTAGTTTCTCAGCGTTTTGAAGGAAAGTTCCGCCCTCCGAACGGTGTGCGGAATGAAGCAGAGATCGTGTAGATGCAAGAGAGTTACCTATCACTTCCCGTATTTTCCTCATGACCGCCGACAGGTGACGAGAAAGCCCGTCGGCGGTTTTGTTTTGCGCAAAATTGCACGCTATTTTTATTTTTCTGCTAATTTTCTCTATACATAGTAATCTGTAATTTTACATTTCGGAATTCTATGCTATAATACTGTTGTTATTTTTCCATTTAGTGAAGAAAAGGATAGGTGGTTATCGCATGAAAGATTCCCAGAACGAGTTCATGCAGCACGAGCTCAGACTCCCTGAGCTGACCGTGCGCGGCATGCTGCTCGGCGCGATCCTCACGATCATCTTCACGGCATCGAATGTGTACCTCGGGCTCAAGGTCGGCCTGACGTTCTCGTCGGCAATCCCGGCGGCGGTCATCTCGATGGCGATTCTGAAGATGGCAAAGGACGCGAACATCCTCGAGAACAACATGGTGCAGACACAGGCATCGGCAGCGGGGACGCTGTCCGCCATCATCTTCATCATTCCGGGTATGCTCATGATCGGCTACTGGCACGGCTTCCAGTTCTGGCAGACACTGGTGGTCTCTGCGTGCGGCGGCTGTCTCGGCGTGCTCTTTACGATCCCGCTGCGCCGTGCGATGGTCGTCCACAGCGATCTCGCATATCCCGAGGGCGTTGCCGCTGCCGAGATCCTGAAGGTCGGCAGCCAGACCAAGGCGGACGGCAAGACCGAGTCCGGACTGAAGGAGATCCTCGCGGGCAGCGCGGTTGCGAGCGTGGTCGCATTCCTCACGAACGGACTGCAGGTGCTCGGCGGCGCACTCTCTGCGTGGTTTCATGTCGGGCGCGGCATGACACAGCTGCCTCTGGGCTACTCCACCGCGCTCGTGGGTGCGGGCTACCTGATCGGCATTGCGAGTGGACTTGCCATGCTGACGGGAATCGCCATCGCATGGGCGGGATTTGTCCCCTACTTCACCATGACAGAGCTGCCGCCCGACGGCATGGCGATGCAGAAATTCGCTGGGATGATCTACCAGCAGAAGGTACGTCTCATCGGCGCGGGCGCGATGGGCGTAGCGGCGGTTTGGACGCTCATCACCCTTGCACGCCCCGTGATCGACGGGGTGAAGGAGTCCATCGCCGGCGCACGCACGACCGGCGAGGAAAAGGGGCTGCACCGCATGGACATCGATATGTCGATGAAGAGCATCGCCCTCGTTTTCTGTGTAACGGTCATCGGGCTTCTTGCCATCTTCTTTATGTTCGTCAGCCCGGAGCAGATTCCGCCGAGCCAAAAGCTGATCTTCTCGATTGTCGGGGTCGGCGTCTCGGTTCTCATGGGCTTCTTCGTCGCTGCCGCCTGCGCCTACATGGCAGGTCTTGTCGGCACATCCTCGAGCCCGATCTCGGGCATCGGCATCCTCGGCATCATTGTCGCCTCCCTCGTCATGTATGCGCTCTGCTCCTCGTTCGGCATCTTTGAGATGCCGGGCGGCGAGAAGTTCGCGACGGCGACCGCCATCTTTACCACCTCGATCATCCTTGCCATCGCCTGCATCTCGAACGACAATATGCAGGATCTCAAGACGGGCTGGCTCGTCGGAGCAACGCCGTGGCGGCAGCAGGTCGCGCTCCTCATCGGCTGCGTGGTCGGTGCGCTCGTCATCGCGCCTGTCCTGAACCTCCTCTATGAGGCGTACGGCTTCCCCGGTGCAATGCCGCGTGCGGGCATGGATCCTGCACAGGCACTCTCCGCGCCGCAGGCGGTGCTCATGACCACCATCGCACAGGGTATCTTCTCCAGCAAGCTCGCATGGGAGTATATCTACATCGGCATCGGCGTGGGCGTGATCCTCGTTCTGATCGACCTCTTCCTCAAGCGTACGACAAAGAATCTCTGCCTGCCGCCGCTCGCCGTCGGCATGGGAATCTACCTCCCGCCCGTCATCCAGACACCGCTCGTCGTCGGTGCGATCCTCGGCTACATCCTCAACCGCCATCTGCGTAAGACCGGCGGCTCGAACGCCGAGGCGGCAGGTCTCAGGCGCGGCACACTCTTCGCCTCAGGGCTCATTGTCGGTGAGTCCATCGTCGGTGTCCTGCTCGCAGGGGTCATCGTCGTCTCCGTCTCGAACGGCGGCAGCGAGAGTCCGCTTGCCATAGTGGGATCGGACTTCGCCGATACCGCAGAAATGCTCGGTCTCCTCGTCTTCTTCGGCATCCTCGCCCTCTTCAGCAAGGTTGTCCTCAGTGGGAAGAAAGCATCATAACATAAAGCAAAAACCCCCGATCGACCGTGTTTTCGGTTGATCGGGGGTTTTACTTACACCGATATTGTTCGCTATCATGACAGAAATACCATAACGATCCCCTTGGGGTTTTCACGCCGCACGATCTCCTGCTCCACCCATCATTTTAATCCCGATGCTCATTAGAAAATTTGATCCTCTTATATCGTTCTCCTGCTGCTTTATGCTATAATTTTGTTAGCAGCTCATACACGCAGGAGTGCGTCGCCCCAGAGATTTCGTTTGACGAATGCATCAAAAAGAAGAGAACGCACGGTAAACTGCTGCTTACACTCACACGGACAGTCACACACAGCGGTCTTTTCTAAAACATCCACTCATTGGGCGTAGATTTTTCGTCCGACCAAGATTCATACAGGGCTTTTCTATACGATCTGATAAAGGAGGTTGTCATGCCGTCATTGTTTCGTACACTCCTCGTCGTACTCGCTCTCCTCTGCTGTGCGCTGCCCACAGTGAGCGCGGGACCCGCACCCGCACTGACGCGTGTCGATCCGATCGTGCTCTGGTCGGAGGCGACCTCCCCCGTTGCGGCGGAGGCGGAGTATCCGAACCGGCTGCCCGAGGACACGGTGTTCCGCGGCGAAAATCTTTTTATCAAGACACGCTTTATCGGTTATCCCTCATGGAATCTGCTGACCTATCGGAGCGGGTCGGAGACGGGGCGCATCCTTGGCATTCGCGAAGTCGCGTGCACACCGCTCACAGACGATCTGCGCGTGATCGTCGGGTATGAGCAGACCATCTGCATTCCGTTTGCGGAGCTCGGCGGTATAGAGATGGACCTCTGCATTGCCGCTGCCGATGCGGGAAGCGGCACACCGCGCTATGCCTTTGTCCGAGGGATACGGGCAGAGAACTAACACCACGGGGATTGAGGGGAAAACATGAACATGAGGGAAGAATTCGAACGTATCATGCGCGAGCAGCGCGAGATCGCGCTTGCAACAACGACGGACGGGCTGCCGCACGTACGCATCGTGAACTTCTACTATGCGCCTGAGGAACGCCGCGCCTACTTCGCCACGTTCAAGGACAACGAGAAGGTCGTCGAACTTGCGGCGAATCCGAACATCGCATTTACCACCGTTCCGCACAACGACACAAACGAACACGTCCGTGCAAGCGGACGCGCCGTCAAATCCGCACACACCGTCTACGACCTCGCGGCACTGTTCGCGGCGAAAATTCCGCGCTATCAGGAGACCATCGATGCTGTCGGCGACGATCTCATCCTCTACGAGATTGCCTTCGATGTGGCGGTCGTCACCGTGGATATGGAGCACATCGAGCGCATCCGACTCTAAGGAGGAGTCTGCCATCGTTAGAGCCGGATAATTTTTGACCTGTCCCCCATGTGAGCATAATGGTTATTGCAAATATCCCTGCCTCGCATGGGGGTGATACAAAAATTAGCCGACCATGTTAATTTAGGGAAAAGTTACTTCTTAGAAGAGGATTTCCCTACATCGTTGTTATAATGCGGAAGATTTTAGGCAAGTGGTACGGTAGCCAAACGATAGACAAATCCATAAATACAGTGCTATAAGCCCTTGTATCGCAAAGATTCAAGGGCTTTCGTTCTGTTTTATTTTATTCTTAAACACGCCTGCGAGATGTAAAACTTTTTCTTTCACTTCATTTACATCATCTACTTTGTTATATCGTTCCGGCATCCACTCTACTCCTGTCAAATCATCATGGAAGCTATCGATGTACTGCCCATTGAAAACGGTATGAATCGTTGTAAGTTCTTTTCCGCCAAACAATTTCACAAAATCTTTATAATCTCTGCCTTCGATCTCCGCGACATTGTTTTCGGCATATATTTTTGAATTTTTCCCAACACCCAACGAATACGCATAGCGATACGCGCCGCTCTCATCA
>CALJPB010000334.1 GCA_937981305.1 uncultured Selenomonas sp. | reverse complement strand
CCTCAACGACGGCATAGAGTGCGCCGTGGAACGGGCTCCACGTCGATAGATCGGGGTCAAACCCAAACGCCATCGCGGATGCCGTATTCGTCTCCCCGTGTCGGACAGGCAGCTTTGCCACCATCGCCTCTGATGGTGTCAGCTGGTTCTTGCCGCCGAACGGCATAAGCACCGTAGCTGCGCCGACCGTCGCATCGAACCGCTCGCCCAGCCCCTTCTGACTGCATACGTTGAGGTCGGAGAGATTCGCAATCCACATATCCTCAAGGGCGCGTCCCACCTTTTTCACTGCGGGGGGAATCTGCTGCAGGTAGGGCGTCTTTTCGTTCGGGGACGCGACGACGACACGGACGTGCTGACGCACACCGTTCGTCGCAAGGAAGCCGCGCTCGATCCGTACGATCTCCCTATCGTTCCACTTCATAACAAGACGCGGCTCTGCCGTCACGAGGGCGACCTCCGTCGCCTCAAGATTCTCCGCATCCGCATGGCGCAGGAACGCGGGGACATCCGCAGGTGAGAGCACAACTGCCATGCGCTCCTGCGACTCGGAAATCGCGAGCTCCGTGCCGTCCAGTCCCTCATACTTCTTCGGCACAGCATTGAGATTGATCGTCAGCCCATCCGCGAGTTCGCCGATGGCGACGGCGACACCGCCCGCGCCGAAGTCGTTGCACCGCTTAATCATGCGGCTGACCTCGGGATTCCGGAACAGACGCTGGATCTTGCGCTCCGTCGGCGCATTCCCCTTCTGCACCTCCGCACCCGAAGTGGTGAGCGAGGATTCTGTGTGCTGCTTCGACGAGCCCGTCGCGCCGCCGATGCCGTCCCGTCCCGTACGTCCGCCGAGCAGGACGACGACATCCCCCGGACGCGGACGTTCGCGCACGACCTGTGCGGCGGGAGCCGCACCGATGACCGCACCGATCTCCATGCGCTTGGCGAGATAGCCCTTGTGGTAGATCTCGCGCACCTGTCCCGTCGCAAGCCCGATCTGGTTGCCGTAGGAGCTGTAGCCCTCCGCTGCGCCGAGCGTGATTTTTTTCTGCGGGAGCTTTCCGGGCAGCGTCTCCTCAATCGGCACGCGCGGGTCGGATGCCCCCGTCACGCGCATTGCCTGATAGACGTACGAACGCCCCGAAAGCGGATCGCGGATCGCGCCGCCGAGACAGGTCGCCGCCCCGCCGAACGGCTCGATCTCCGTCGGATGGTTGTGCGTCTCATTCTTGAACATGAGAAGCCAGTCCTCATCCTTGCCATCCACATCAACCGTCACATGAATACTGCACGCGTTGATCTCCTCGGATTCGTCGAGATCCCCCAGTTTCCCCTCCGCACGCAGAGCCTTCATCCCGATCACGGCGATGTCCATGAGGGTCATATCGCGCTTTTCACCCTTATAGAGGGCTCGACGATCATCCGTATACTTCTGATAGGTCTCGATGAGCGGCATCGAAAAAAAGCCGCTCTCAATGTTCACCGCATCAATCGCTGTGGTAAAGGTCGTATGGCGGCAATGATCCGACCAGTAGGTATCAATGACACGCAGCTCCGTGATCGTCGGGGGACGGTGCTCCGTGTCGCGAAAATACTGCTGCACAAACGCGAGATCCGCCTCGCTCATCGCAAATCCGCGCTCTCTGTGGAAATCCGCCAACTGCCCCTGCGAAAGATCGTTGAACGCCGTGAGGACTTCCACATCCATCGGCATCACAATCCGACGCTCCAGGGTCGCGGGCGTGGCAAGCGATGCCTCGCGGCTCTCCACCGTATTGATGAGATAACTCTTGATCTGCTCAAAAACGCGGTCGTCAATTTTCCCGATCAGAACAACGACGCGTGCCGTACACACGTCTGGACGCTCTCCCTGCGTTACGAGCTGCACACACTCCGCCGCTGCCGCCGCCGTCGGGTCGAACTGCCCCGGCAGGGGCTCGATCGCAAAGATGCGCGCATCCGAAAAGAACGGCAGCACATCCTCATAAACGGTATCCACCGGCGGATCGGCAAAGACAATGTTGCGCACCTGCGCGAACTCCTCCGCACTAAGCCCCTCTATGTCATAGCGCGTAATGATGCGCACTGCGCGCAGATCCGTCAGACGGAACGTCTCCACCAGATCATCGCAGAGCCGCTGCGCAGGAATATCGAAGAAACCCTGCCGCTTCTCCACAAAGATTCGTTTGACAGCCATAGGAATCCTCCTTCTTGAACGCTGTTTCCCTGCCCTCTATTTTATCGGAACTTAATCAATTATGCAAGATTGATTCTTCATAACAAAAACGGGTATCCGCAAAGATACCCGTCCCACTATGAAAAACTATTCAACTGCCTTCAGCACATAGATGCGCGAATCAAAGTCTGTGGTCAGTCCGTTCTCTGCATTCGGCTCACCCGCCGTACCGTCCGTCGTGATGAGTCCGTAGTTCATCAGCTCATCACCGTAACAGCACACGCCGCTGCGGCTGTTCTCGTAGAGCGCATCGGGCAGCAGCCCCGCGAGTTTCACACGCTCAAAACGGTAGTTCACGCGGTTCAGCGTGCGGTACCAGCCGACGATCGCCGTCTTTTTGTCCGCACTCACGCTCATCCACACCGTTACATTCCCCTCAAAAGGACTTTGCAGACGGTAGAATGTGCCAAACTGAAGGATCTCACGGTACTCCTTCATAAAGGCGACCTGCTCCTTGACCTCGGCGATTTCCTCCTCCGTAAGTTTGTTGAGATCGAGCTCATAGCCAAACGTCCCGAAGTACGCCGTATTCGCGCGCGTATGCAGCGGAGTCATGCGGTTCATCTGATGATTCGGCACGACGGAGACATGGCTGCCCATGCTGCTCACGGGGTAGCACATGGATGTTCCGTACTGGATCTTCTGACGCTCGGACGCATCGGAGTTGTCGCTCGCCCACGTCTGCGGCGCATAGTAGAGCATCCCGGGATCGAAGCGGTTGCCGCCCGAGGCGCAGGACTCAAAGAGCACATGGGGGAAGTTCGATGTCAACCGCTCGTAGAGATCATAAAGTCCGAGGATGTAGCGATGGAACACCTCGCCCTGCTGGTCGGCGGGCAGCGCGTGCGACCAGCACTCCGTGATGCTGCGGTTCATATCCCATTTCACATAGGAGACCTTGCCGCTCGCGAGAATCGCCTCCATCTGTTCATAAATGTTGTCGACCACATCCTTACGCGAAAAGTCGAGCACGCACTGCGAGCGTCCGAGCGACTTGCGCCGCCCCGGCACGGAGAGCACCCAATCCGGATGCGCACGATAGAGGTCGGAGTCCTCGTTGACCATCTCGAGCTCAACCCAGATGCCGAATTTCATGCCGCGCGCCTCGATCTTCTCCGCGAGTCCGTCGATGCCGTTCGGCAGACGGTCGCGATTGACCGTCCAATCGCCGAGCCCCGCATAGTCGGACGTGCGTGCGCCGAACCAGCCGTCGTCGAGCACAAAGAGTTCGATGCCGCACTCTGCCGCCTTGTCCGCGATCGTGAGCAGCTTCTCCTCCGTAAAGTCGAAATACGTCGCTTCCCAGTTGTTGATGAGGATGGGACGAACCTTCTCACGCCACTGCCCGCGCACAAGACGCTTTTGATAGAGGCGGTGATAGGTCTGACTCATGCCGTTCAGCCCCTCATCCGACCAGACGAGCACCGCCTCGGGTGTCTGGAACTCCGCACCAGGCGCAAGTTTCCAATCGAAATCCGTGCTGTGAATCCCCGCTTGCAAACGTGTGACACCGTGGTTGTCGACCTCTGCGAGCATCTCAAAATTGCCGCTGTAGACGAGGCTCATGGCGAGCACCTCGCCCTGCGTTTCTGTCGTTCCCCGCCGCAGGAGTGCCGCAAACGGATTGTACTGCCCCGAGGAGTGCCCGCGGCGGCTGCCGATTGCCGTGATGCCCGTTGCAAGCGGACGGATCTCGACGTGACGCTCACGCGTCCACGCCCCCGTCAGCTCCATCCAGTCGTATTCCGTATCGGGCAGGTCAATCGACATACTCATGACCTTCTGCAGGTGCAGCACTTCCTTGCCGTCGTTGCGATAGCGCACACTGCGCGCGATCACGCCGCCCTCGGCAAAAATTGTATAGAGGAGTTCCGCACGCAGCCCCGTGACCGCATCCTTCACCTCAACGATGAGGGTCTTTGCCTCATCGTCCGACTCCACGTAGGTCGCGGGCAGACCCGCGAGCTTCGGCTTGCCGTCCGTGATGCGGTAGCCCGTATACTGCATATCGAGGATGCGGCTGCCGTTCTCCTGCAATACGTTCAGTGCGGGACGGCGAAAATCCGACGAGCCGTAGGTCGGCAGCTCCTGCCGAATCGCATCCAGAGAGTAGTCGCGGCAGTCCGCAAAGACGCACGCCGACATCCCGCGATGGACGCGCTCAAATAGGTGCTCAAAGCCCGCACGGTCACGGAGTGCCTTTCCGTAGTAGAGTGATCCAAGCCCGCCGTGGGGCAGTACCATAAGGATGTAGCTGATGGAATCGTTGAAGAGATGAAAGACCTTGCCCCGCTCATGATATACGATATTCATTTATATCCCCCTTCGATTGGTTGTTCGTTTTACTCTACGCGGAAGCCCGTCGTCTCACGCTCAACCACGGTATTCGTAAGCACGACATTCTCCGTCACATTCTCCTCGATCTGCTTCAGCATGAGGCGTGCCGCCTCTCGCCCGAGATCGCCCATATGCTGGTCGATGGTTGTGATCTGTGGTGCGGTATACTGGCTGAGTGCCGTGTTGTCATAGCCGATGACCGAGATGTCCTGCGGCACGCGTCGTCCCATGCGCTGACAAGCGTTGACCGCCCCCATCGCCATGAGATCGTTGCAGCAGAAGATCGCCGTCGGTTCTAGGTCAAGCATCATGTCCATGAGAATGAACATGGTGTTTTCTACCGTCTCGATGCGGTTGCCCTCGCCGACGTTGACAATATCCTCCGGATGGAACGCCCCTCGCGCCCGCATGATCTCACGGTAGACCTTCTCCTTGATGCGGTAGGAATCACTGTTCTCGCCCTGCACAAAGAGGATGCGCTCGTGTCCGTAGTAAAAGAGATGCTCGAGCGCCGCACGCGCCCCGCCGCGCTGATCGCTCGTCACATACGAGATGCCCGCAAGCTCGCGCGCGCTGTTGACAAAGACCAGAGGCAGACGCGCCGCCGTGTTCTCGTAGAACTCCGAGACTGCCGTCTCCGTATTCGGACTGACGACGATAACGCCCGAAACATTGCGTGTGATGAAGTCCCGCACACACTCCTCCTCGCGTGCCGCATCGTTCTGCGCACACGCGAGGAGCAAAGAGTACGAGCTCTGCCGCAGATGCTCCTCGATGCCGTCGAGCACCTGGGCAAAGAACATATTGTCAAAACTCGGTACGACGACGCCGATGCTCGAAGAACGCTGCGTGTTCAGCTCGCGTGCCTGCAGATTCGGCACATACTCCAGTTTCTTGATGGCGTTCTCCACCTTGAGCCGCGTCTTTTCACGCACGGGATAGTTCCCGTTCACGACGCGCGAAACCGTCGCGACAGACACGCCCGACTCCTTCGCCACATCAACGATCGTCGCCTTCATTCTCTCTTCTCCCTATTATACACCCGCTATGCTTTCAATCCAGCGGTCAAACGACGCCATCCCTGCCGCGTCACGCTTGAACACACCCGCGTGCGTGAGCACCTCCAGGAACACCTTTCCGATCTCGTCGCGCAGAATCCCATCGACATTCCCCTCCGTGACCGACAGATGCGCCGCACGTACCGAGCGATACCAGTCCGCATGCTTTTCGATGTCCGCGATGCCCGCGATGTCCGCCGTTCCCCGCAGCAGCTCCGCACGAATCTGCTCCATCTCCGATTTGAGACGCGCGGGCAGGATCGCCAGCCCCAGTACTTCGATCAGGCCGATGTTCTCCTTCTTGATGTGGTGCACCTCCGCGTGCGGGTGGAACAGCCCGAGCGGATGCTCCGCTGTCGTGCGGTTGTTGCGGAACACGAGATCGAACTCATAGTCCGTACCGCGCCGCCGTGCAATCGGGGTGATCGTATTGTGCGGCGCATCCGTCTCTGCAAGAATGTCCGCGGAGGCATCGCTGTACGTGCGCCATGCCGCGAGAATCGCCGTCGCGAGGTCAATAAGTGCCCCCTTGTCGGAGGACGTGAGCCGCAGCGTCGACATCGGCCACTTCACACGCCCCGCACGTACCTGCGGATAGTTCGCAAAGCGATATTCCTGCTCCACCGCCGCACGCTCCATCGCAAACGTATAGCGTCCGCCCTGATAGTGGTCATGCGAGAGGATTGACCCGCCCACGATTGGCAGATCGGCATTCGAGCCCGCGAAATAGTGCGGAAAGATCTCGAGAAATGCCGCCAGATTCTCGAACGTCTCGCGCGAAATCACCATCGGCACATGATCGTTGTTCAGCACGATGCAGTGCTCGTTGTAGTAGGTGTAGGGGGAATACTGTAAAAACCACGGATGTCCCGCGAGATCCAGAGGAATGAGACGATGCGTCTCACGTGCGGGATGGTTCACACGCCCCGCATAGCCCTCGTTCTCGCGGCAGAGCAGACACTTCGGGTAGCCTGCCGCCTTCGCAAGCTTCGCCTTGGCGATGTCGCGCGGATCCTTCTCCGGCTTCGAGAGGTTGATCGTCACATCGAGATCCCCGAACTCCGTCGCCGTTTTCCACGCGATGTTCTTGTCGATGCGCGCCTTGCGGATGTAGTTCGAGGCGATGCTCAGCGCATAGTAGTAGTCCGTCGCCTCGCGCGGCGATTCTTCATAGTGTGCATGGAACTGCCGCACAACCTCGGACGGACGCGGCATCACACAGTCCATGATGCGCGTATCGAAGAGGTCGCGCTCGTCCGTCGTGCCTTCGATCAGTCCCTTCTCTGCAGCGTAGTCGAGCATACACTCCAGAATCGGTGTTGCCGTTTCAAGCGTTTCATCCACCTCTTCGGGCACATAGTCCTCGACGTGCAGCACATCAAGGAGGCGATTCGCCGCATAGACCTCGTCCTCGGGTGCAATCAGCCCCTTCTGACGCGCAAAGTGCAGGAGACGGCTGATTTCATGCTGAATGTCACACATGATGCATCCTCCCTAGTCCTCATACCCGTGCGGATGGCTCTCATGCCACTTCCACGCCGTCCCGATGACCTGCTCCACATCCGTGAACTGCGGCTTCCACCCGAGCACGGTACGCGCTTTCTCGCTCGACGCGATGAGCTGTGCAGGATCGCCCGCGCGGCGTGCGCCGATCTCCACCTTGATGGAGCGTCCCGTCGCCTTTTCCGCCGCCGCAATCATCTCCTTGACCGAGAAGCCCTGCCCGTTGCCGAGGTTGAAGATGTCGCTCGCGCCGCCCTTTCTGAGGTATTCGAGCGCAAGCACATGCGCATCCGCGAGATCGACCACATGGATGTAGTCGCGCAGACACGTCCCGTCCGGTGTCGGATAGTCGTCGCCGAACACCGTGATATGGTCGCGCCGCCCCGTCGGCACTTGCAGGATCAGAGGAATGAGATGCGTTTCCGTCGCGTGATCCTCGCCGATCGAGCCGTCCGGCAGCGCCCCCGCCGCATTGAAGTAGCGCAGGGAGACATAGCGCACGCCGTTCGCGCGGCTCACCCACTTCATCATCTTCTCCATCGTGAGCTTCGTCTCGCCGTAGGTATTCGTCGGACACGTCTCGTCGTCCTCGTGGATCGGCACGCGCTTCGGCTCGCCGTAGGTCGCCGCCGTCGAGGAGAAGACAATCTTGTCCACGCCGTGCCGCACCATCGCCTCAAGGAGTACCTGCATCCCGTAGACGTTGTTGTTGAAGTAGAGCAGCGGCTTTTCCATGCTCTCGCCGACAAGCGAATTTGCCGCGAAGTGAATGACCGCCTCGATCTTATTCTCCGTGAAAATCTTGTCGAGCACCGCAGCGTCGCGAATATCGCCCTCGTAAAATTTCGCCGCAGGGTTCAGTGCGCCGCGATGCCCCGTCTGCAGATTATCGACAATGACGACCTGCTCGCCCTTTTCGACGAGCGCGTGCACGGCATGGGAGCCGATGTAGCCCGCACCGCCGCAAACCAAGATAGCCATGAGTACGCTCCTTTCATCTTACAGGCGGCGTGCGCCGTCCGCAATATTCGCCACATAGAAGCTCGGTGCATAGCCGATCTTCGCCGTATACGCCTCTGCAACATTCTTCTCGAATGCGGGAATCGCCTCGTCGCGCACAATGCTGACCGTACAGCCTGCAAAGCCGCCGCCCGTCATGCGCGAGCCGAGCACGCCCTCCTGCTGCCACGCAAGCTCTGCGAGCGTATCCAGCTCCGGCCCTGTCACCTCATAGTCGTCGCGCAGGGAGACGTGGGAATCGTTCATCAGTGCGCCGAAGCGCTTCACATCGTTTTTCTCAAGCGCCTCCACCGCTTCGAGCGTGCGGCGGTTCTCGTAGACCGCATGGCGTGCGCGTCTGCGCTCGACCTCATCCTCGATGACGGCAGCATTCTCATCGAACTCCGCGTTTGTCAGCTCGCCGAGTGACTTGATCGCCTTCACCTTCTGCAACGCCTTGAGTGCCGCCTCGCTCTGCATCCGACGCTCGTTGTACGCCGAGGTGACGAGGCTGTGCGCCTTGTTCGTGTTCGTGATGACAATGCTGCAGCCCTTGAGGTCGAGCTTGCTGTAGCGGTACGCAAGCGTGTTGCAGTCGAGGAGAATCGCACAGTCCTTCTTTCCCATGCCGACAGCGAACTGATCCATGATGCCGCAGTTCATGCCGACAAAGATATTTTCCGCCTTCTGTGCGAGCTTCACGAGTTCCACCATGTCGATGCCAAGCCCGAGTTCGTCGTTCAGGATAACTGCCATCAGCACCTCGATGGATGCCGAGGAGGAGAGTCCCGCACCGTTCGGGAGATTGCCGTAGAACAGAATGTCAAAGCCGTGCGCCGCTGCGTGTCCCGCATCCTCCATCATGCGCACAACGCCGATGGGGTAGTTCGCCCAGCCATAGGCATCCGTCTTCACCGCGCCGTGCATGGGGAACTCCACCACGCCCTGCTCCGGCAAATTCATCGAGTAGAGCCGCGACACGCCGTCCGTGCGCGGTGCAACGAGCGCATACGTACCGAGCGAGATCGCGCACGGGAAGACATGGCCGCCGTTGTAGTCCGTATGCTCGCCGATGAGATTCACGCGCCCCGGTGAGAAATATGCGTGTGTGTCCGCCGCGCCGAACTTCTCGCGAAACACTTCGTTCATCTCGTCCAATATCGCCATCGTCTGCATCCTCCGTTCATCTTTGAGTAAGTATCAAAATTGTAGTTAACGAAAGTAAACGTTTTCTTTTCCGTTTTCCATTCTATCTCTTTTTGCAAAAAAACGCAAGAGCTTTTTGAAAACTCCTGCGTTTTTTGTTTTTCCTCAAATCCCCTTCAGCGTAAACGCCAGATGCCGCGTTTCGTTTTTCTGCACATACTCCGCAAGCACGGGTGCGCCCCAGCTGTCATCTCCGCCTACGCCGCACATCCCTGCCGATGCACGCAGATACGTGTGCTGCGGGCGCGGCAGATCGTATGCATGGCGCGCATTCTCAAGCTCATGCGGGCTGTACGGAAGTGCCGACGCCTCGAGCGGCACATCGCCCGCAAGGCGAATGCCGTGCCCGCTGCGATCCATGACCTCAATCCAGCGCACGCCGCAATGATTGCCCGTCTCCTGCGGACGCAGATACGGCTCAACCTCGTCTGCCGTCGTACTCTCATAGATACCGAGCCGCGCACCCTCGCAGCGGTCAATATAGTTCTCCTTTGGCCCGTACCCGTAGAAACGGATGCGGTCATAATCCGCAGAGAGCGTAAAGAGCATCGCAAAGTCCGGCATCTCGGGCAGCCCCTCTGCCGCCTCATAGTCGAGTGCAACGCGGAGTGCCCCCGTCGCATCCACCGTATAGGTGACGGTGCAGGTTGCTGCGGGCAACGCTGTGAGCGCATAGGTAAAGCGTACCGTAACGCTCTGTGCGCGGCGTTCCTCCTGTCTGCCGAAGAATCCGTCCACCACCGTAAATGCAGCATCATCCACGCTGTACTCGATGCGTGTGCAGCGGCGGTAAAGACTCGCGAGCTTCCACTGCGCCGTATTCGCCATGCGTCCGCTGCCGTAGTCGTTGTCAACAGGCGCACGCCAGAACGACGGCTGCGGCAGTTCCTCGATCAGCTCCCGCCCGCCATAACGATAGGAGACGAGATTGCCCTGCGCACTTGAGAACATCAGGGAGAAGCCCGCCCCCTGCACGCCGAGATTGATGTCCCCCTGCACCACGCGCAGACTTCCGTTCTCCGCGAGCGGTGCATAAACGGGTGCGGAAGGACACGCCGCAACGACATCGCGGATCTGCAGTGCGTCACCCGTCCATGCCGGCAGAATCGTCTGTCCAAACGCAACCTCATGCCCCACGTTTGCCCAACGCTCCTCCCGTGCAAGCACGAGAGACGCTGTCAGCACATGTTCCCCATTGCCAAACGAGGGTACGGCGCAGGGCACACAGCGCGTTTCTTCCGGCGCTACAAAGGGCGCTGACATACGCCGCTGCCAGACCGTCTGTCCGTCCACGGCAAGAACAAGCTGCAGCACATAGCAGTCCGCATTTGTAAAGAGGCTCTTGTTCTCGATCTCCACACCATTCCACGAAGGGCGCAGCGTGAAATTCTGATAGTTGAACTTCACATCCTGCAGCTTTGCCGTCGGACGACGATCGGCAAAGAAAATACCGTTGCCGCTGAAGTTGTAGTCCGACGGACGGTCGCCGAAGTCGCCGCCATAGAGAAATACATCCTCACCGTACCGCCCGCGCCGACGAATTGCCTGATCGCCGAAATCCCAGATAAAGCCGCCCTGATAGAGTGGCTCGCGCTCCGTCAGCTCCGTGTACTTGTGCATACCGCCGCAGCTGTTGCCCATCGCGTGCGTATACTCACAGCAGATAAAGGGCTTATCCCTGTGCTCCTTGAGGAACGTCTCGATGTCCGCCGCCTTCGTATACATCTGACTTTCCATATCGCTCGTTGCGGGATAGCTGCGATCCCAGAAAATTCCCTCGTAGTGCACGAGGCGCGTTGGATCGACGCGGCGGAAGTATTCGCTCATCTCGTAGATGTCACGCCCGCCGCAGGACTCGTTTCCGCACGACCAGATGAGGATGCTCGGATGGTTCTTGTCCCGCTCGTACATCGACTGTGCGCGGTCAAGCACGGCGGGCAGCCACTCCGCACGATCACCGGGCACGGTATGCTGGTCTTTCGCACACGCGCCGTTCTTCATCCACGAGCCGTGCGTCTCGAGATTTGTCTCGTCGATGACATAGAACCCGTAGATATCGCACAGCTCATAGAGACGGCTGCTGTTCGGGTAATGTGACGTGCGGATCGCGTTGACATTCGCGCGTTTGAGTGCAATGAGATCCTGCTCAAAGAGCGCGGGATCCATCGCGCGCCCGTGGTCGCAGTCGAACTCGTGGCGATTCACCCCCTTGAATACAATGCGCTTGCCGCTCAGCTGCATCAGACCGTCCCTCATGCAGAACTCACGGAAGCCAACGCGCACGCGCACGACCTCCTGCAGGAGACCGTCCGCATCATAGACACAGAGAACGGCATGGTAGAGATACGGCTCCTCCGCACTCCACAAGTGAATCCCCGCGATGTCCGCCGAAAGCTCGTACGCCGTCCCCTCGATATGTTCATTGATCTGCAGCACCTCGGTGCCGTCCGCATCGTAGAGATCGAGCATAACGCCCTTTTCCCCTGCATCTCCAAACGAGAGACGAATGGAGAGCTGACCGTCCGCATAGTTATGAACAGGGGTTGCACGGACTTCGATGTCCTCGATGTGCACAGCGGGCTTGGTATAGAGAAGGACATCGCGATAGATTCCCGAGAACCGCCAAAAATCCTGATCCTCAAGCCAGCTCGCGCTCGCATAGCGGAACACCATCGCCGCCAGCTTATTCTCGCCCGCCACAAGATACGGCGTCAGATCGAAGTCCGCAGGTGTGCAGCTGTCCTCACTGTAGCCGACGAAATGCCCGTTGAGGAAGAGCGCGAGTGCCGCGTCCACACCGGCAAAGGAGATGAAAACATTTTCCCAGTCCTTCGGCACGTTGAAATACTTCACATAGCAGCCGACGGGGTTGCTGCGCGTCGGAATCTCCCCCGGCGCGATGCTCTCGTGCCCGTCCCACGGATACGTCGTGTTCGTGTAATGCGGTACACCATGCCCCTCCATCTGGATATGCGCCGGCACACGGATCGTCTCCCAATCGTGACAATCATAATCCGCCGCCTCAAATCCCTGCGGGATAAACGCCGTATTCCGCGCATGGGCGAAATGCCAAATGCCGCCGAGCGTGCGGTAGAACGAGGATACGCCGCGTGCCAGTTCCGCCTCATCACGATAGAAGATATGATCGCTGTGCGCGGGCAGACGGTTCTCCGCAAAGTACTGCGGGTCTTTCAGTTTCTCAAAATCGAAGCAGCTCATGTCAAGACCTCCATTTCTGCAAAGAAAGCGGCCGACACCGACCGCTTCCCTCATATTAAGGAAGCACTGATAAATTCAGCCGCGCCATCTTGACGCATCTTTTTTGCCCGCACT
>CALJPB010000333.1 GCA_937981305.1 uncultured Selenomonas sp. | reverse complement strand
TTGCCGGGGCGAATGATACGCCCCATCCGCTGCTCAAGATCGGCAGGTCGCCACGGGACAGAGAGATCATGCGTCGCAACAAGTTTATGCTGCACATTCGTCCCGACACCGAGCGTATCGGTCGAGCCGAGCAGGACGCGCACCTCGCCCTCGCGTACTTTCTGAAAGAGCGCATCCTTCTGCTTCTCCGTCTTTGCCTCCTGCACAAAGGCAATCTGCTCCTTCGGAATGCCCGCCCTGATGAGCTTTGTGCGGATGTCGTCGTAGACGTTGAAGCCGCCGCGCCCCTTTCCGGTCGCCGTGGACTGGTCGCAGAAGATAATCTGCGTCCCTTTGTTCTCCATATTCCCCCGATAGGTGGCAAGGACGTTTTCGACGCAGCGGTTGACCTTGCTGTCCTTGTGATCGGGCAGCCCGGGATGAATGATGCGCGGATCGAGGGCGAGGTTGCGCCCCGTATTGGTGACGAGGAGCATACTGTCCTCCGTCATTCCACCGTCCACCTTTTCCACAAGGGGCTTCTTGCCGGCTCTGATCTCTTGGGCACGCACGGCAAGCGTGTCGATGATTTCTTTCTGCTCTGCGCTAGGTTGAAGACGTTCGACAACATACTCTGCTTCGGGAACTTTGATCGTCCCCTTGAGCATATCCGATGTCCGAATATCGGCGAACTCCTTGAACATATTCATGAGTTCGGGGAGATTGTGGAACTTGGCAAACCGCGTTTTGAGCTGATAATCCCTGCCCTCCGGCTTTAACTCCATGCCCACGCTGATCTCGCCGAAATTTGCCGCCCATGCGTCAAAATGGGAGAGCTTCTGCGCAGAAAGGCGCGGCGCAGCGAGATACCGCTGCATCGTAAACAGCTCCGTCATAGAGTTGGAGACAGGCGTGCCGGTCGCAAAGATCACGCCCTTGTTGTTCGTGATCTCGTTGATGTATTGGCACTTGAGATAAAGATCCCATGAGCGATCTGATTCACTCGTACCAATACCGGCGACACCGGAAAGCCGCGTCGGCGTGTAGAGGTTCTTGAAATAATGCGCTTCATCCACACAGAGCCGATCCACACCAAGCTCCTCGAAATCAATTACACCCTCCTTGTCCTTCTCTCCCTCTTGCTGAAGTTTTTCGAGCTTTGACTCGAGGCTCTTTTTCTTTTTCTCCAGCTGCCGGACGCTGTAGGATTTACCCCAACTGGTGCCAGATTCATGTATAAGGGCTTCTGTAACGCGATTGATCTCGGACTGATAGAGTGCCTCCTGCCGCTCCTGCGAGACTTTGATTCGCTTGAACTGCTCGTAACTCATCACAACGGCATCCCAGTTCTGCGTAGCGACACGCGCAATGAACTCCCGCCGGTTTTGCTTTTCAAAGTCCTTCTTTGTCGCAACGAGGATTTTCGCTTGTGGATAGAGACGCTGAAACTCCTCGCCTGTCTGCTCCGTCAGATGTCCCGGAACGATCATCAGAGCCTTGTGCGAAATCCCGAGCCGCTTCGCCTCCATGATGGATGTGACCATCTCGAACGTCTTGCCCGCACCAACACAATGCGCGAAGAGTGTACTACCACCGTAAAGACTGTGCGCCACAGCATCCTTCTGGTGCTCGTTGAGTGAAACAGAATTCGACATCCCCGGAAATGTCAGATATGCTCCGCTGTATTCGCGCGGACGGATGTTGTTAAAGTTGCGGTTGTAGTAATCCGTGATAAATTGTACGCGCTGCGGGTCTTTGATGAGCCATGTCTGAAATGAGTCCTTGATTTCCTGCTGCTTCATCTGTGCCGCAATAGTTTTTTCGCGGTCAACGACCGTTTTCTTCGGATCATCTGTTGGGACTCTCACGACAGGTGTCTTGAAATTAAGGGCTGCCTCAAGCAGCTCGTAGGCATTCTTTTCCTTTGTCCCCCACGCCATTGTCGCAGGGTTATCATTGGCATCGGCGGGTCGCTTTACCTCCCACTCCCCCGTTTCTGTGGAATGGTTCACGGTCGGCGATCCCGCAGGCTGAAAGTTCTCGTTGATGAACGTTTCGATATACCGTACCGGCAACCACGATACGCCAAGTCCGCAGGAGATTTCCCCGATCTCGAGGTCTTTGGGCTTGACCTCTTCGAGTGCTGCATAGTTTTTCTGAATACGGAAAAGACGCGCCTCAAGTGCCCTTCTGTGCGCCTCCTCCATGCCCTCGGCATTCGCTTTCATCTCTTTCTCGATGGCAACGCGGATTTTCTCAAGATTTTCCATCTTTGCCCGAATATCGCCCGAGAGATACGCGTCCGCTTGAACATATCCATTCGTCTCATCGTAGAAAATCTGCTTGAACTCGAGTTCGTGGGCGAGGTCGCTTGCGGGCTTTCCCGTAAGTTCTGCCATATAGGAGAGATCGACGCCGCCCTTTTGCTGCATGGAGATTGTCAGGGCATCGGCTGCACTCTCCGCCCCGGTCGGGACGCGCTGCGGGACAATGGTACGCTCCGTGAAAATATCCGCCTTGCGGATAAAATTCTTCTTGCTGTCATAGATTTCATAGGCGGCAATGAAGTTGCTGCCGGGATCGACGCCAAAGAGTTTCTTGAGTGTCTTATCCTGCACAATGCGTCCATAGCGGCGCACATGATCCTCATAACGCTCCGTGAGCTTCTTTTGGAGCGCGTAGAGTTCTTCATTGGAACACTCCTCCTGCTGCGCGCTCAGGAGTGCATGACCCGCATCGCGCAGATGGACGGCAGAGATCACGCGCGCCCGATCCTTATCGGTCATCTCGGGCACGCTGCGCGCGCCCTCCGTATTCACAAAACAGAGTTCCCCGTCCTCTACATAGAAGCCCATGGATGCACGCTGCTCTCGCTGCTCCTGCACAGGGATAGGCAGCGTCTCAGGGGTGGGCGTATAGATACCGGTCGGAAGCGCCGTCAGACGCTCTCTGATCGCAGCACCAAGATTCTGCCCCTCGGGCGCAACGACGGTCTGCTCGCGCCCGTATGCCCCCGACCGTGTTGCAAACTCGCCCAGAACCTGCTCCGGGTTGTGATAGAAATACTTGTTGATGTTCTCCCCTGCTGCCCGCTGATAAAGAACGCCGTCCCAGTCCACGGCGGCAAGGGCATCCTGCTGCTCCTCAGCGGGCGAACGCGCCGGATCTTTTTTCCGAAAGACGAGCAGATCGGAAATAACGCGCGTCCCCGCAGCGGAAAACGTCGTTTCGGGAAGACGCAGTGCAGTGACAAGACGCGCCTTATCGGCGAGCATACTACGTACACGCTCGTTATCCTTGTCCATTGTCCCCTTGGAGGTAATGGCGACCACCAGCCCACCGGGGCGTACCTCATCGATCATCTTATTCAAAAAGTAATCGTGAATGCGCAGCCGCTCCCCCAAATATTTCGGATCGCCTGTGATGATCTCATCGCCGAACGGTACGTTGCTGATCGCAAGATCAAATGAGCCATCGGCGAAACGGGTTCGCTCAAAGCCCTGCTGCGAAATCTCCGCATCAGGATGGGCGAGCTTTGCAATACGGGCAGAAAGCGCATCGACCTCCACGCCGATGAGACGGCTCTCCTTCCGCATTTTCTCGGGCATCGCCTCAAAAAAACGTCCCGCACCGCACGACGGTTCCAACACATTCCCGCCTTGAAAACCGAGATGGGCAAGTCCCGCATAGATCGCCTCAATGACCTCCGGCGGCGTATAGTGGGCATTCAAGGTAGACGCACGCGCAGATGAAAATTCCGCCTCCGTCAGATGTCTGCGCAGCGCGTCATACTCCTTTGCCCACGCCTTATTTGCAGGGTCGAACGCCTCGGGAATCCCGCCAAAGCCGCTGTAGCTCCGCAAAAGGCGCAGCTCCTCGCTCGTCGGCGGGACTTCACGCTCCTCCAGAGCTTTCATCACGCGGATTGCCGCGAGATTGCGCGCAAAGACCGCCCGCTTGCCGCTCGTCGAGGACATATCTGCCGCATAGTCGA
>CALJPB010000332.1 GCA_937981305.1 uncultured Selenomonas sp. | reverse complement strand
CACACAGATGGCGGTTTTATTCTTCCGTGGTAAAAATGGTGAACGGTACGGTCTGGAGCTCATCGATAATCCGGATCTGCGGTCTGCATCTGTATCCGCTTTTTTGGCGGGAGCACATACTCTTCGACCATTGTTATGAGCGGTTGTTTTCGTAACGTGAAACATTGAAGGAGATAGATCCATGAAGATATCATCAAGGAAAACAGTGCTCACCGCTGCCGTTCTTGTCTCACTTTCTTCGAGTACGGGACTTGCTGCGACGCAGGGGACGGTGGATTCTCAGGAGCTTTTTCATGCGAATCGATTGGTCACAGATCCGTTGCATAAACCTGCGGTGGAAGAAGATGTTGCTGCGGATCGCTATGAAGCTTCCATATCGACAAGCAAGAAAACTCCCGTAGCGGTTCAAGCGCCTAGGGAATCTCTTCCAGCACACCCGGTGAGGTCGGCGCGTCTGCGTTGGGAGAGTGTTGATGCGCGCCTTGCGGCACGCAATAACGATCCGTCGTTTCATCTTTCTGCACAAAAGGCAAGGCCCGTCATAATTACGGCGGAAGATGTCAAACGCGAGGAGAAGCAGGCGGCAAAGGAGGGGCGTCCCGTACAGGAACTCGTTGGGGATGTGAATATGAACCGTCCTCAAACACCGCCGCAGTCGAGGCAACGTGCAGAAGAGGAATATCCTTCCCCCACGGTAGATGAGATCAATACGCCTTCTGCTGTAGCGGGACAACAGGGACTTGTTCATGGATCCGCTGCATCTGGTGATATGAATACGACTTCTCCTGCGATGGATCGTCTGCAGGCTGGGTCTACACCATCCGTACCTGACCATATAGTACCGCCGGACACATCATCAATTTCTTTGGAGAAGCGCCCATTACGTCCTCGTATTCCACAGCTTCCACCTGCCACGTTTTCGTTGACACCTCCCTCTGAAAATGGATCGGTGCCGAAACCGCCGGAAAGATTTGCTGTGCTTGGCAGTGTGGCAGCACCGCATCAAACTGCAGAACCGATCCAGGATCGTGTGCCGACGGCGGAGCATTCTATACGTCCTAATGGAGTTCCGGACATGACATCGCGTCCGAGACCGCACAACGCCGAAGAAGACGTTATGGATCTTTCGGATGAGGTGCGCCGTCATATCCTCGCAGGACAGCTTGCGATGGAGGTTCAGCTGCAGCGCGACCCGAGTGTCGCGGGAATGCGTGCGATTACGAAGGTGCTTCGCGAGAATACGACGCTGACACGACTTCAAAAGATTGACTTCCTGATCGGATTTGGTCGTGCGCTGCACCGGAGCGGACTTCCGCGTCAGCAGGAGGCACTTCTTATCAAGACAATTGCGGAAGCGTTCTGACCACTGCGCATAGGATACGGGGGAGAACGATGAAGCATTTCAATATTGCTGTGATTGCAGGGGACGGCATTGGACCTGAGGTTATTGCCGAGGGGAAAAAGGTGTTCAGCGGAATTGCCGGGATAGACGGAGGATTTTCCGTTTCCTTTGAAGATTTCTCATGGGGATGCGAATACTACCTGAAAACGGGCGAGATGATGCC
>CALJPB010000331.1 GCA_937981305.1 uncultured Selenomonas sp. | reverse complement strand
GCCCCGAATCGCGGATGTCCCTGATCTGGGAAACAATTTTCTCGTTCATGACTGACCGCCTTTCTCTGCGATGCGGAAGGAGTCCACGCCGGGGATCAGACTGAGCGAGGATCCTGTCTCCCACTGAACAAGAAGCTGTCCCGCATCATCAACGCCGATGACCTCGCCCATCGTTCCTGTCGGTGGGGCTTGGGGATCGTCCATGCAGAGGAGTTCCACCCGAGTCCCGCGCGGGTATCGCTCTCGAAGTGCGGCGATCTGCTCTCTACTCGGAAAATGCATGACGCTCATCTCCTTTCCGATGTCCGCTCTTAAACGCGCTGCTGCCCGTGAGGTTCTGCAGGAGAATCTTGCGCGACTCTTTGTAGGCATTGCCGATCATGCCAAGACGCAGGAGGAAGCAGCGGAAAGCGTATTTCTCGTTGTCCACAATCTTCTCCTTTGCCGTGACGCGCTTCTGCGTCCGCGCCATCAGGCAGAGCTTGCTGATGAATTCGGCGTATGCCTTTGCCGTCTCGTCGGTGATCGTGCCGTGCAGCCATGCGAAGGTGATGCGATCATCGGTCAGTGTGTAGGTCGCCTCGCGGATGTCGAAGGCGTGTCGGATGAGCCGCCCCTTGCTCAGAAGGAGTGCGTCCAGATTCTGCAGTGCCGTCTCCGTGAAAAGGCTGCGTGGGAGACTGATGGAAAGGCTGTCCACGTCGGCTTCTGCTGTTTCCGTAAAGGTTGGCGTATCCATTGCTGTCTCCATCGGGGTGGAATCATTCTGCGCCGTGTCCTCGCAGGGAGTCTCGCTCGTCGCCGCTTCCGTCCGGCTCGGCGCGTCTGCCACCGTGTCCGCGCAGGAAACCTTGTCCTCCCCGTCCTCGGACGTGAACCCCGCTTCGCGCAGTGCCGTGCGCACACGCGCAACGGTCGCTTCGTCGGTGACATCGTCGAAGCAAAGGCTACCGTCCTTCGTGATCTCGAATGCTCCGATCTTGTAGGAAAATGTCGGTGCGCCGCAGTAGGCAGGCTTCGTATTGAGCACCTTACTGATGATCCCGACCATCGCCTTGCGCTCTTCCTTTTGGATGTTGTAATTGACCTTCATGGTGGTTTCCTCCTTTATGAACTTTGGTCATTACATTCATCACTCACGTGGGAAGAATTAGCAAGCGGATTCTGTTGTATACACCGAATGCCCGAAATGTGCAATGCCTGTAAGGACATAAAACACACAGGGAAGTGCGACACCGTTGCCCCACATCTTGTACTCCGCTGCATCCGAGTGCGGATTCCTCAGCCATCTCCGAATCTGCGTATCTGTCTTGGGTTTCTTCCCATCCATGATTTTTCGATGCGTCTCAAAGACCGTGCGCCAGAACGCCATCTCTTCCTCCGTGGGATTGTCGGTTTCCAGCCCAGCGCACCATCCGTCGGGAAACCCCTGCAAGCGTCCGCACTCGGTCGCTGTCAGCCGACGTACGGCATAGACGGGTTGATTGACGACCATCGGGTCTTTATAATCCCGTGCCATGAGCGTCGGGCATTTCTCCTTTGCAAAATGAGAGTGGCAGCCCGTGGTCATGGCATAGACCGCATGACGGTCAGCGGTATTGAGCGTAAAGCACACATTCTCTGCGATGCCGCTTCCCTGCGGACCGTTCTTCTCCTGCCGTCCGATCATCGAACCTTGGATGGAGACAACGGCAACACCACCCTGACAGCACGCAGGATTCCCTCCACTCCGGTCAATCGTCCGCGCCCTCTCGGTTTCATATATCCCGGAGTGCGGATTGTCGGATTTCATGGCATTGGACTGGAACGAGGAGATGCCGTATGCCTGTACGTCCTTCAATACAAGCGGCTGATTGTTGCCGCCTGTGCCATAGTGACGGAGCACGCTCGGACAGATTTCCAGAGGACCGTTGTACCGCGCATCCGAGCCGTGTGACTCGAATACGGCGGGAACGGTTTCGGCACGCAGCGTCGGAGACTTCTCCTCCGCATAGCCGATGCTGCGGCTCTGTGCAGAATGCTCGGTACAAAAACCCGCACTTACCCTCTCGCCTGACGCATGAGTGCCATCCGCAGACTCTCGGGCAGTGCCTTGCCACGCAGCGAAGCACGGCGCAAGATCCCGACGCACGCTTTCGGTGTCAAATAGTATCTCTCCGGCACTTGATCCTCCAAAATCTGCGACAAGGTAGATTCTGCGCCGACGCTGTGGAACTCCCCAGCCCTGTGCGTCCATGAGCCGGTAAGCAACGCTCCATCCGTCTCCCAGAAGAATGTCTGCATATGCCCACCCGCCTTTTTCAGGCAAAGGCACCTCGGGTGCTTTCGGCTCTTTGAGGCGGACAATCTCCGTAAGGACGGATTGGAAGTCCCGCCCCCCGGAACTCGAGAATGCTCCCGCGACGTTTTCCCACACGATGAATCTCGGATATTTCCCATCCGTCCCCCTCCTCATTTCCCGAACGATACGGATTGCCTCGAAGAACAGTACGGATTCCGCACCGTAAAGCCCGTCCCTGCGTCCCGCTATGCTGAGATTCGTGCAAGGCGAGCCGAACGTGATAATGTCCACAGGCTCGATCTCATCCCCGCGAATCTGGTGAATGTCCCCCAGATGTTTGACGGAGGGAAGCCGCTTCGTGGTGACGCGAATCGGGAACGGCTCAACCTCCGATGCCCACTTCGGTTCTATCCCCGCAAGAACAGCACCGAGTGTGAAGCCCCCGCTCCCGTCAAAGAGACTGCCAAGCGTCATCATTTCACGGAATGGGGCGCGGTCATACGCTCAAGCATCTTGCCCGTCATCCAGATCGCCCCGTCGATGACAAGCGGCAGGAAGATGCGGTCGCGGAATCTGCACCATCCCGTCTCCTTCTCCGCGCTCTCCTTCAGTGCCGCCGTGTACGCCGCCGATACTTCAC
>CALJPB010000330.1 GCA_937981305.1 uncultured Selenomonas sp. | reverse complement strand
GGCCAACAAGCCGACCAAGCCGCCGGCGCCGACGGGAAGGGATTCGCTCAATGCAAACGCGGACGATGCATGGAACGAACTGCTCGAAGACCTCGCCGCAGACGATAGCCGCTATATGCGCTTTGCCGTGCATGACTACCCCACCCTTGACATCGCCGTCACCGACCTCGACGCAAACGGACGGCTTGAGGTCATCTTCCATACGAGCACCCTGTCAAGGGAAGGTGTTGCTTGTGCAGAGAACAAGCACAGCCCTGCGGAACATATACGGGGACTAAAGATGGTCGAGGGCGTCCCCATCGGCCTGCACGCCCTTATGTATCAGGTAACGGAGGACGGCACGAGACTAGAGCAGGTGAAGATCGACGTGCAAAACGGCGATGTCACGTCCGATTTCCCCGACCTCACACGTCTGCGGGAGCCGCAGAAAATCAGCACGGAGATCCCGGGGGCACGCCTCTACCGCATTTATACCACCGTGCGCAGGAAGCCCGAAGAACCGGACGCGCGCATACAGCCCTTCCGTCTCCTCTATCATACCATTTGGCTCACGGGCAATACCCTCTGTGCCCGCCTGGATGTGGAGGAGGACGGGAACTACGCCATCAACTCGGACGGTACGGTCGAGGGGTTCGGCAGCGTGGTACGCATGGACGGCAGGGAAATGCCCTACGATGCGTTTTACGCATCCACATACTACGCGGACTTTCGTAAAATTCCTGCGGTGCACGGCTCTGTCAACTGGATCCGCTGCAAGAACTTCTGCGACGAGGACTTTCGTGCAAACGTCCGCAGCCTCCTCGCAGAATCATGGTACGGCTTTTCCTACGGACTTCGCTAGACGCATAATCAAAGGAGGCATCCGATGAACATTCCGCTCAAGAGCACACTTGGCACCGCCTGTGCCGCCCTCGCACTCATCATGCCCGCCCCCGCTCCCGCCGCGGCCGAGCCAAGCCCCGAGGCACAGCTGCAGATCATCGCGGAGGCAGAGCCGCTGTGGAAGGATGAGTTCGTCGCGCGCTGGGACGAGGGGCAGACACCGCATCCCTACCTCATGCGCTTCAACCGCCGTCTGACGCACATCGCTGTCACCGACCTCGACCACAACGGCAGACTCGAGCTGCTCGTACGCCATGCGATGACCCTGATGGATATATCCGGTCCCCATGCGGCGGGTGTTGTGGATATCCCGATTGATGTCAGCCTGTCCGCCTACGAGATCTCTGCGGACGGACGGCTCGAACGCCTCCGCGCAGAGAACGGCTACGATTGGCCCGATCTGATGAACCTCGGGCCCCTCAGTGAGATCGACGAGCACGGCACGCGCTGGCATCATGTCCGCACCGTGACCGTCTCTCGGGGCAGCTGCTTCACGGACAATGATCCTTCATACACCTATACAGCGTCCTATCAACGCGTCGCCCTCGACCATGGAACGCTGCGCTGTCAGCTGCTCGCCGTGGAAAAAGGCAGCTATCGGGACGTGGACAGCCCCTCCACCTGTAGGAAAACCCACGTCTCCGCCAGTGTCTTTGACGGCGATCCCGCCCATATAAATATGAGTGGGCAACAATTTCAGCAGACCGATCTGTATCAGACCTTTGACGAGGCACTCCTGCCGCCAAGCTCCATCCACTGGGTGAGCGGCGACGAGCTCAACCGCGACCCGCACGAGGCGCTTTCCGCCTCGTGGAGCGGATTCGCCTACGGCGCATTGCGCGGGGCAAGGGGGTGAATGCCATGAAAAAACTCTTTTGCGCGGCGCTTGCCGCCCTTGCACTCACCGCAGCCCCCGCCGCGGCCGAACCGTTTGCGCCCGCGCCCGATGCCGAGGCGCAGCTCGATGTCATGGCGGCATCCGGCATCATCGAGGAGGAGATCAACGACCTCTACCGCACATGGAACGGCATTCTCAGCAGCGGAATGCAGGAGCGCAGCATGGCGTACTTCTACGCCGCCGTCACGGATCTTGACCGCAACGGACGGCTCGAACTGCTCATCACATGGCATTTCCTGAACCGCGATCCGCTGTATTTTGCGGGCGGCGACATCGGAGAGGAGCAGAAAAAGCAGCTCGCCGATCTCTGCGACAACTATCCGAGCCGCGTCTACAGCCGTGCGTATGAGATCAGCGTGGATCGAACGAAGCTTGAGCCGCTGCTCGAACTTCAACACGAGGAAGGGCACGCCCCCGACTTCACGCATCTCCACATCCGAGGGAAAAGGACGGACGGACACTACATCTACTACGCCGATCGGCAGCTCATGCCCCGCGTCGATGGGATGACAAGTGCAGCGGAGCACTACGCCATCGAACATGAGGGGCAGATGATCTGGCTCGATGCGGGTGTGATGGGCGTCGGCACACGGACACGCTCGGAGGGGATTGTGAGCGTCTATGGCGAGGATGTAGAGCCGCACTACACCTCCATGAAGATCATCCCTACGCATCAGGAGCTCAACCCCTACGGCAAAGAAGCCGAAGCGTTCCGGCAGAGATACATGGACGGCGGCCGCCGCGTCAGCTTCGTTTCGTGGGAAGAACTCGACAAGGATGCACGCACCGCCCTCGCCTCCTCGTGGTACGGCTGGTCGTACGAGGAGGAGTAACATTCTGCACACAAAAAACAGCGATTTGCACCAATAGGCAAATCGCTGTTTTTTGTGTGCAGCAAATATCTTCAGCGGATCATTTCATGCTCATCGCGGCGGCTGATCACATAGCGCCCCCGTCCCGCCTCTTTTGCTTGATAAAGTGCCTCGTCCGCTTTTTGCAGCAGCAGATCGAATGAGCCATGACCGATTTTCCCCTCGGCAATCCCTGCGCTGACCGACAGGACACCGAAGCGCCGATCCTCTTTGAACGCATCGAAGAAATCATCGATGAACGCCTGCATACGTCCGGGGATATCTTCGCTCACAAAACCATCCGTGAATATGATGAGAAACTCATCGCCGCCCATACGGACATTCAGCGTATCGGGGAAATGCTTTTTGATCAGATCAGAGGTTCGTACGAGTGCCTCATCCCCCGCCATATGCCCGTACGTATCGTTCACCGACTTGAAATGATCCAGATCGAGACAGGCGACCACCATTTCATTGGTCTCCAACTTGGACAGAAAATCATCCAGCTGACGACGGTTCGCCAGTCCCGTAAGCTGGTCATGCAGCGCCATGAATATAATATTCTGCTGATACTCATACTCCTGCGTTACATCACGGGCAATGCCCACCGTGCCGATGATCGTATCCCCATCGAAAATCGGGGTTTTATATGTCTTGAGCTTGCTGAGACTGCCGTCCGCCTTCATGACCTCTTCATCAAACAGGCAGGTTTGCCGCGCGGCGACGACTTCATCCTCCGTCTCAACGCAGACATAGTCGCTCGCCTCGTAGACCTCCTTCGGGATATCCCAGATATAATAGTGATCCCGCCCTCTGACATCCTCCTTTTCCTTTGCGACCGCCGTACAAAACGCATCGTTCACTTCGAGGTGTATGCCCTTCATATCCTTGAACCAAATCATATCGGGAAGCGTGTTGATCGTCGCCTGCAGCCACGTTTCCTGCAACCAAGCGCGCTTGGCATCGGCCATGCGCGTCAGAACATTGTTGAAATAAAACTGCGCCAGTGCCGCGCCATCGTTCAACCAGATCTCATCGACCGCATCATAGTCCTCACGCACCAGCTGCCCCGGATTGTCCACACACAGAATCAGCAGACTGTCATGCGACGGCATCGTTTGGCGAACCATGCGCGGCAACAGGGAACATTTTTTATCCATGATGATGAGCAGCTGCTCCTCATCCGCCAACGCTCGAACCAGCTCATCTTCCTGCGCGATCGTATAAAAACAGTGACGAAAACGCTCCTTCGGTGCGATCCCTTTCCAGAGATTCACACGCTCCTCGTCAATGCCGATGAAGACGATCTTTAGCCTGACATGATACAAATTCATCTCTCCCTTACAGGCAAACGATAAAAAATGCTTTCTTACGTTATATAATAGGATATTTATACGAAAAAGAAAAGCGATTTCATAAATTTTTTCACGAACTCTTTGACACGCATTCATTTCTCCTTCTCAAACGAACAAAACTTTCATAACGATCCACGCGAATTTATTTGATCCGACCATCCCCAAAATAATTCCAAGCAAACAATTGATTTTGAATTTCATTTGCTTTATAATAAAGCAAGAAGTCAACAGGGCTCACGCCCCTCTCTCATATGTTCACACAACAGGAGGTATGTCCAATGAATCAGCAGCAGCTCAAACGCATGACCGAGGACAAAGGCTTCATCGCGGCGCTCGACCAGAGCGGCGGCTCCACGCCCAAGGCGCTGAAGGCCTACGGCGTTGACGAGAGCGCCTACAACGGCGAGGAGGAAATGTTCACGCGCGTCCACGAAATGCGCACGCGCATCATCAAGAGCCCCTCGTTCGACAAGAGCCGCATCCTCGGCGCAATCCTCTTCGAGAACACGATGGATCGCAAGATCGACGACCTCTACACCGCAGACTACCTCTGGGAGAAAAAGGGCATCATCCCCTTCCTCAAAGTCGACAAGGGTCTCGCCGAGGAGAAGGATGGCGTTCAGCTCATGAAGCCGATCCCCGGACTCGACGCGCTGCTCGACCGCGCGAACGAGCGTCACATCTTCGGCACGAAGATGCGCTCCGTCATCAAACAGGCGAACGAGGGCGGCATCCGCGCCATCATCGACCAGCAGTTCGTCATCGGAATGCAGATCGCTCATAAGGGTCTCGTTCCCATCCTCGAACCCGAGGTTGACATCCACTGCCCCGACAAGGCAAAGGCAGAGGAAATCATGCACGGCATCATGCAGGAGTATGTTGCAAAACTCCACGAGGGTGCAAAGATCATGTTCAAGGTCACCATCCCGACCGTCGACAACCTCTATGCCGACCTCATGAAGGATGCGAACGTTGTCCGCGTCGTCGCGCTCAGCGGCGGCTACTCCATGGACGATGCGAACGAAAAGCTCACCCGCAACCACGGCCTCATCGCCAGCTTCTCCCGCGCCCTCGCGCAGGATCTGCGCTTTACGCAGAGCGACGAGGAGTTCGATGCCGTCCTCAAGAAGGCAATCGACAGCATCTACCAGGCATCCATCACCTGATGGCAGCCTGAGAGTACTGTCCTTTCCCCTATATTCTCACGAACAATCCCCCGCCAACTGTGGCGGGGGATTTGTTATATTTTCAAACAAACGATTGTATTTATCTCAAAAACATAGTATCATATGTAATGAACTATATTTCACGGGAGGTGATCGATATGGCAACAGCAGATCAAATGAAAAGTCTTGTAAAGGCATACGTTGACCATGACGATGCGCGGTTCAAGACCATTGTGCTCCAAATCGCCGCCCATGAGGCAAAGCTCGGTCATGATGGCGTTGCACGCGACCTTAAGTCGCAGATTGATAAGCTCGGAAAACGAGTGGCAAGTGTCGT
>CALJPB010000329.1 GCA_937981305.1 uncultured Selenomonas sp. | reverse complement strand
TGGACAGCGACCTCCATGTGAATACGCTCTGCTACGAGCTGGCGAATGCGTTCGGCGGACGCAGTCATTACATCTACGCACCGGCGATTGCACGTACAGCGGAGATTGCGGCGGCGATCCGACAGGATGTGAACTTTGAGCAGATCACGAATTTCTGGGAGCAGCTCGACATCGGCATTGTCGGTATCGGCGCACCCGTGAAGTCCTCGAATCTTGTCTGGATGGGCAGCTTCGGCAGAGAGGCGATTGAGAGTCTGCTGCGGGAGCGTGTGGTCGGTGAGATCTGCTCGATGTTCTACGATATCCAAGGAAAACCCGTCACCACGGAGTTTCATGACCGTATCATCGCCGTTGAGCTTGAACGCCTCCGTGCGCTCGACTACAGCATCGGCATGGCAGCATCGCGCGAGAAGGTGCCTGCGATCCTCGGGGCACTGCGCGGACATTTTATCAACGTCCTCATCACGGATGAGGAGACTGCAAAGATTCTTTTGAATGAATGAAAGGAACGATCACGATGCTCTGGCTTGCTCTGATTGCCGTACTCATGTGGGTGCTCCAACTTGTCTTGAGCATTCTGCAGTTCCGTCGCTTTGCGGCACATGTGAAGGAGATGCGCCGCGAGGGGCGTGTCGCTATCGGCAAGGCAAAGGGCCGTTTTGTCGCAGGGGCAATCGTTCTTTTCGTCATTGACCCTGCGTGCAACATTGTACGCGGTGAGATCATGAAGGGCGTCACCGTGTTTGCGGGCTTTCGTTCCTTTGATGATTTCACGGGCAGAAATCTGCTCGACCTTACGGAGGCGGATGTCGCCACCTATGACCGTCCGACGCGCCGCGCCGTACTCGGTGCGCGCGAGGAGTACATCATCTATCAGGAGCAGGGGGAGACCCTTGCCGGTCACGCATAACTCTGATTTGATTTCGTTTCCACAGGAAAGGAGACACATTCATGGATACCTTGATTCTCTTTGCCGAGGGCTTCATCGGCATGTTCAACAAGGGCGGCGAAACCCTCATCGGCTGGGTTTCGGGCATCATCCCGACCCTCGTCTGCCTGCTCGTCGCGATGAATGCGATTGTGCTCTTCGTCGGCAACGAGCGCGTCGAGAAGTTCGCCCACCTCTGCGCGGGCAATCCCATCTCGCGCTACGTCGTCCTCCCGTTCATCGGTGTATTCTTCCTCTGCAACCCGATGGCACTCTCGCTTGGCAAATTCCTGCCTGAGTACTACAAGCCTTCCTACTATGCGGCGGCATCCTCCGCATGTCACACGATGAACGGTATGTTCCCGCACGTTAATCCCGGCGAAATGTTCGTCTTCCTCGGTGTTGCGAACGGCATCACAACCCTTGGACTGCCGTACACGGATCTCGCACTGCGCTATCTGCTCGTTGGTCTCATCGTCAACTTCCTGCGCGGATGGCTGACGGACTTTACGACGGCATACGTGCAGCGTCAGCAGGGCGTGCAGCTCAGCAAAGAACCGGCAGTGCTCAAAAGCTAAGGCAATCGGAGAGGAGAACATATCATGAGTGCATACAAGAGCGTCATCGTATCGGCAGGCTCGGGCGGCTTTGGCGGGCCTCTTACCCTCACGCCGGATGAGAAGCGGAACAAGATCGTCAACATCACGGGCGGCGTGATCTCGGATGTTGCCGTACGTCTTGGCGAGATGACGGGCGCGGAGGTCGTGGACGGCTTCAAGACCAGCGTCCCCGAGGATGAGATTCTCGCGGCGGTCATTGACTGCGGCGGCACACTGCGCTGCGGCATCTACCCGCAGAAGCGCATCTTCACCATCAACATCAAGCAGACGGGCCCCTCGGGTCCGCTCGCGCAGCACATCAAGCCGGACATCTACGTCTCGGGTGTCAAGCCTGCAAATATCGCATTCAGCGACGCCACGGCCGCGCCTGCAGCAGCTCCCGCAGCGGCGCAGGCGGAGGAAGCAAAGCCGAAGTACGACACCTCGAAGAAGATCACGGAGCAGTCCGGCAGCCTCATGGCAAAGGTCGGACAGATGATGGGCGGCATTGTCGCGACATTCTATCAGGCGGGACGCGAATCCATCAATACACTGATTACAACGATTCTGCCGTTTATGGCATTTGTTTCCATGCTGATCGGTGTCATTCTCGGCTCGGGCTTCGGCGACTTCGTGGCGCATTTCGTCTCGCCGCTCGCGGCATCCCCGATCGGGCTTGTCATTCTCGCGTTGATATGCTCCTTCCCGCTCCTCTCCCCGTTCCTTGGACCTGGGGCGGTCATTGCACAGGTCGTTGGCGTGCTCATCGGCGTTGAGATCGGACTCGGACACATCCCTCCGAACCTCGCGCTCCCCGCTGTCTTTGCGATCAACGTGCAGTGCGCCTGCGACTTCATCCCCGTCGGGCTCGGCCTCGCCGAGGCGGATGCAAAGACCGTCGAGATCGGCGTGCCCGCCGTCCTGTATTCACGTTTCATGACCGGTCCTCTCGCCGTTATCATCGCGTGGGTCGCCAGTGCCGGACTTTATGAGAACTAAGGAATCGCTGAACAATCGTGCAGAAGGAGAATAGATTATGAGCTGGTTGCATCTGGAAGGAAAAACGGCAATCGTTACGGGCGGCGCATCGGGCATCGGCAAGGCCGTCGTGGAGGCCTTTTTGGCGCAGGGGGCAAACGTCGTCGTCTGTGATATGAACCCTGAGCCTCCCGTATTTGACGAAACACGCGGCAAGATGCTCTATGTCGTCACCGATGTAACGAAGCGTGCGAGCGTCGAGGCGATGGTGGAGAAGGCAAAGAAGAGGTTTGGCAGCATCGACATCCTCGTCAACAATGCCGGCATCAATATCCCGCGTCTTCTCGTCGACCCGAACGACCCGCACGGGAAGTACGAACTGGACGACAGCGTATTCGAGAAGGTCACGGCGGTCAACCTGAAGGGGGTCTACCTCTGCGCACAGGCAGTCGGGCGCGAGCTTGTCGCACAGGGGCACGGTGTACTCATCAATATGAGCTCCGAGAGCGGCATCGAGGGTTCTGAGGGACAGAGTATCTACGCCGCGACGAAGAACGCCGTCAACTCCTTTACGCGCTCGTGGGCAAAGGAGTTCGGCAAGTACGGCGTGCGCGTCATCGGTGTTGCACCCGGCATTCTTGAGGCGACGGGGCTGCGTACCCTCGCCTATGAGGAAGCGCTCGCCTATACGCGCGGCATCACGGTTGATGATCTGCGCAAGGGCTATGCGAGCACGAAGACTACACCGCTCGGCCGCAGCGGTAAGCTCGCCGAGGTCGCCGACCTTGTTGTCTACCTCGCCTCCGAGCGTGCCTCCTACATCCACGGCGTCACCTACAACGTCGCGGGCGGCAAGACGCGCGGCTGAGATTGGCAGAACATTCGATACAGCAGGAGGATGCAGCATGAAATACTATTGCGAAATCACGGGTTGGGGCGATGAGGCGCTTCTCTTCCTCGACAATCCGGACACGAACTTCATCATTATCTTCAATGACAACGCACCTGCGGATCTGGCATCGTTCTCCGTGCTCCATGCGCCGGCAAACTACAATGCAGATCCCGCCGCCGGCGACACGATGGCCGTCTGCGATAAGCTGTTTACCATCACGGCGATCGGCGATGAGGCCCTTCATACGCTGAAGGAGCTTGGACACTGCACCCTATCGTTCAAGGGCGGTGATGCAGCGGAGCGTCCGGGCTGCATCATGCTGCGGGGCGACGAACCGCTGATGAAGGACGATATCAAGGCGGGGGCAACGATCGAAGTTTACTGAAGCACATCTGTTCAGGGAGATATCACATTACTTATGCAGTCCATCCAAGAGGATGGGCTGTTTTCTTACGGTTATCACGACATACGCACTTGTGCTCTTTACTAAATGAAGGGGATATAGTATGATACGCATAGAAATATAGGGAAGCAGGGATAAACTCAGAGGTTTCCATCAAATTTGTCACGAGAGCGGAGGGTGCGGCATGAAATTCTACTGTGAGATCACGCATTGGGGAGAGGAGTCCCTTCTTTTTCTCGATGATCCGAACGCCAATTTTATTATTCTTTTCGACAACAGTGCGCCGCCGGAGCTGGCGGAGTTTTCTGTCCTGCATACGCCTGCAAACTACAATGAGGATCCCGTCGTTGGCGATCTGATGATTCTCTGTGACAAGGCGTTCACGATCACGGCAATCGGACATGAGGCTCTGCATACGCTGAAGACACTCGGACACTGCACGCTTTCGTTCAAAGGCGGCGACGTTGCGGAACGCTCGGGCTGTATCATGCTGCATGGCGACGTGCCGTTTACGAAGGAGGATGTCCGGGCGGGGGCTGCCATCGAGATCCATTGACGTTTGTTCATTGGGGGGCTGCCGCAGTGGCGGCAGTCCTTTTTCGCATATCATTTCTTTGGGATTTGTGAGGTGCATATCTGCGTGAACGATGAAAAAAATCTTGCGTGGCCGGTCTATCTTGTGCTGCTTGGTCTCATTTCCTTTCAGATTCTGTTCGGTATCGGCGGGACGGCGCTGCTTGATCCCGACGAGCCGGTCTATGCAGAGACGGCGAAGGAGATGATCCGATTCGGCGACTATCTCTCGCCGCGCATCTACAATGAGTTCTGGTACGACAAGCCGCCTGTTTTCTACTGGCTTGTCGTGGCCTCGCTGAAGCTGTTCGGCGGATTCAGCGAGATCGCAGCACGGCTGCCCGCCGCGCTCATGGCGATCGGTTCGATCCTCATGACGGCGCTTGCGTCGGCCCGCCTCTTTGGTGCACGGACGGGCTTCTGGTCGGGGATGGTCATGGGGACGAGCATCATCCTCATGTATATGGGCAAGGCATCGGTGACGGATTCAACGCTGCTTTTTTTCATGACGGCGGCACTCTTCTCCTTTATCCATCGCCAGTACTGGCTGATGTACCTTGCGTGTGGACTCGCAGTGATGACCAAGGGGCCGATCGGTGTGGTCTTCCCTGCGGGGATTGTGTTCTTTTATCTGCTTGCAACACGTCAGCTCGAGCAGCTCTTTCGTATGCACGTCCTGCGCGGTCTCCTGCTCGTCGTTGTCGTCGGTCTGCCGTGGTATCTCTATATGTACGAGATGCACGGCATGGCGTTCATCTATGAGTTCATCGGCTTCCACAACGTCAGCCGCTTCACCGCGCCGCTCCACCCCGTGCGCGCGCACTGGTGGTTCTACCTTCCCGTTGTGATTCTCGGCTTTTTCCCGTGGACGGGGATTCTCCTCCAATCGGTCAAGAACGCCTTTCGGCGGAGCTTCGGTGAGGAGGCGCAGACGCTCACCTTCTTCCAAATATGGTGGATCTTCGTCCTCATATTCTTTTCGATTGCGCAGACCAAGCAGGTCTCCTATATGCTGCTGCTGACGCCCGCGCTCTCGACCATCATCGGATGGAATCTCGCGCGTATGCTCGATGACTGGCGGGAGACGCATTTCGCATGGGCGGGCGGCAGTGCCGTCATGTTCCTCCTGCTCGGTCTCGGCTGGCTCATGAGCGGGGACAGTCTCGCACCTCTTGCCGAGGGCGGTCTCTGGCTCGGGGCGATTACGCTCGTTCTCGGGGCGGTGATTGTCTACAGCATTACCGCCTCGCATAACCTCATGCTCGCCGCATGGCTGCACGTCCTCGCAGGGATTGTGACAATGGTCATCGCCTTCGGCTTTATGATGCCCGCGATTGAGGGGCATTTCAGCGTGAAGCAGGTCGCACTCAATTATGCAGCGAACTACCACGCAGCAGCCGAGGAGGAGGGGAGAGCCCTCTACATCGACAAGCAGCTGCGCCCCGGCGTCATGCTCTACACGGATATCCCCGGCATCGAGGCGGACACGAACCACGCGGAGTCGCTTGCCGCCCTGCGCGCGGATGCGCGTCCGAAATACATCATCATGCGTGACTCCATGTACCGCAAGATGATGGCTCAGCTCGGCGCGGAGAAATGGCAGCTTGTCGAGGAACGCGACGGTCTCTGTATCTTTAAGGATGATAAAGAATGAGCGCACCTGTCCTCTATCTCGTCGTGCCTTGCTACAACGAGCAGGAAGTGCTGGACGATACGGCAAGGAAACTGGAAGCGAAGCTAGCGCAGCTGATTGATGGCGACAGGGTCAGCGAGAAGAGCCGCGTTGCCTTCGTCAACGACGGCAGCCGTGACAATACGTGG
>CALJPB010000328.1 GCA_937981305.1 uncultured Selenomonas sp. | reverse complement strand
ATCCCGTTCTGCTTTCGGATCAGCTTTTTGTACCAATAATTCTGCATAGCTACCATGATGATGAATAAAAACATATCCACACAGTGCATCATTTTTTTTGCTAAATGCACCATATGTAATCTGATTTTTCCTTGTACGAATATCCTCTATCAAATCTTCTTTCGTTAAATTTTGGGGTCTATATGCGGACGGATATACAGAAAAAGCAGCAACTTGAACCTCAAAAAGTGCATCAATATACTCCATCGGGTTGATTCTTACGACTCGAAAATTTCGTTCTCCCCTTCTCACTTTATAACGTCGCGTTTGTTTTAGTGCCTCCATATCGAACGGTATATCTTTGATACAATACCACCATTCTGTCGGAAAACCACAATCCCAATCGCTCGTCCAGCGAGCCAGCACGGAATATCCGTTCCCCTCTTGTTTCCAAAAATCACTGTTTATTCGACTCGCATCAATATCTTCGTGGGGAGCGCATTGGGGCAGCCATGCATGATTATAGTATCTCCATCCGTTCAACATTATCTCCCCTTTTTCCAATGACTTCTTAGTTTCTCTTCAATCCTGGCCGCGCAAGAAGCATCTCAGCCATCTTTTGCTTGTCATCATAAGACTCTTTGGTTACTTGATTTCTGCGCAGCAGCCAGTCTCCATAATCTTCACTGGTTTCCATGCCTTCCGTCGCAATGTCTTCCTGTGCCCCAACTTTGAAAACTGTGCGGTATATGATGCGCATATCTTCCGCAAAGGTGATATGCTGAATATACTGCAGGTCGTAACGAAATCGCTCTTTCCAGTCGATATTGTTCCGCCCGTTGATCTGGGCAAGCCCTGTCAGTCCCGGCAAAACAGACTGTCGCTCCATTTCTTCCGGCGTAAAGAAGACCATATCCCGCACAAGCTGCGGACGAGGTCCCACGACGCTCATATCGCCTTTGATGATGTTGATGAGCTCGGGGAGTTCGTCCAGAGATGTGGCACGGAGCTTTCGACCAAAATCAGTCATGCGCTCAGCATCCGGCAGGAGCTTTCCATCCGCATCACGGGCATCTGTCATGGAGCGAAATTTATAAAGGCGAAAGAGTTTTCCATCCTTCCCGGGACGAACCTGAGAAAAAATCACGGGGGCTCCCAATCGTATTCGGATGAGCAATGCGAGAAAGAGAAGAACGGGCGAAGCAAAAATAAGCACTGCACACGAGGATACAATATCAAAGAGTCGCTTGAGATAGTTTCTGTACATTTCTATGCGAACAGCTCCCGAATGATACCGACAACAATCTCCTGCTCTTCCTCCGTCATCTTATTGTCACTGGGGAGGCAGAGTCCCCGCGCAAAGATGTCCTCTCCCACCGAGTCGCCAACACCGATCAACTCATTCCGCGCATAAACAGGCTGCATATGCATCGGTTTCCAAATCGGACGTGACTCAATGTTATGCTCAGCGAGGGCTTGCTGAATCATCTCCGGTGTGACCTTTTCTCCTGCGTCGATGGTTAGACAGCTCAGCCAAAAGTTCGGGACACTATCCTTCAGATAGGGATTCATGTGAACGGGGAGATCCGAAAGCATCGTCTCATATCGCTTGTAAATCGCTGTTTTCTGCCGAATGTGCTCGCCCAAGTACTCCATTTGACCGCGACCGATTCCCGCAACGATATTGCTCATGCGATAGTTATAGCCAATTTCCTCATGCTGATAGTAGGGGAAGGGTTCTCTCGCCTGCGTCGCCCAAAACCGAACTTTTTTGACGGCGTCAACGTCATCCGAGAGGAACATGCCGCCTCCGGATGTTGTGATAATTTTGTTCCCGTTAAAGCTGAGCGCATTCCATCGACCAAATGTCCCCGTCTGTCGTCCGTGATAGGTGGCACCCAGACTTTCTGCCGCGTCCTCTATCAACGGTATACTGTGGGCTGCACACAGATCTGCGACTTCATCCAGTTTTGCCGGTGTTCCGTAGAGATTTGCGACAATAACCGCCTTGGGCAAGGGGTTATGTACGCCATCGTACTTTTGGAAAGCCTTTTCCAGAGCCTTCGGATCCATATTCCAGCTCTCACGCTCGGACTCAATGAAGACCTGTCGTCCGCCCTCGTAAGAGACCGGATTGACCGTTGCCGCAAACGTAAGGTCAGAGCACAGGACTACATCGTTTGGCTGAACCCCTGCCAATTTGACCGCAAGATGAAGTGCTGCCGTACCTGCATTCAATGCCGCAGCACCTTTGACACCAACATAGGAGGCAACTTGGTGCTCAAATGCATCAACATTTTTTCCGAGCGGTGCCACCCAATTCGTATCAAATGCCTCCTTGACAAAGAGCTGCTCTTTATCGTGCATGGTGGGACTGGATAGGTATAACTTTTTTTCCATCACGGGATACTGAGACATATACGCTCCCCCTCTTTTTATTTACGTTCCAGCATTTCCAATTGCTTACTTTTATAGGTAGGAATTAGCTTTTTTAGAGATTGCAATATGTCTGTGGCATCTCTATTGGCAAGCAACTTGTCTAAATACTGCGTCAGCACATTGGTCTCGATTGGCGTAATGTGCGCCTTGTAGATCTTCTTATGCTTGGTACTGGTCGTCCCCTCTTCACTGGTTAAAAGTTCTTCATAGAGCTTTTCCCCAGGGCGCAGACCGGTATAGACGATCCTAATATCCTGATTTGGCACATGGCCGTGCAGGCGAATCAGATCACACGCCATGTCGTTGATCTTGACCGGATCTCCCATATCGAACAGGAACACCTCGCCGCCTTCCGCCTGGCTTCCGGCTTGGAGAACAAGCTGTACCGCCTCGGGGATCGTCATAAAGAACCGTGTCATTTCGGGATCAGTCACAGTGACCGGCCCACCGGCCGCAATCTGCCGCTCAAAGAGAGGTACGACACTGCCGCGGCTGCCAAGGACGTTGCCGAAACGAACCGCAACAAACTTCGTCATGCTGTGCTGATTGATCTCCTGCAGGACGAGTTCGGCCGTACGTTTGGTCGCGCCCATGACGCTTGTCGGATTGACTGCCTTATCTGTAGAAATCAAAACAAAAATTTCGCTTTTATACGCATCGGCAAGTTCTGCTACATTTTTCGTTCCAAAGACGTTGTTTTGTACTGCCTCCGCCGGTTGGATCTCCATCAGCGGCACATGTTTATGCGCTGCGGCATGAAAGACGACCTGCGGGTGATACTGCCGAAACACCTCTTCCATGCGAACTTTATCTGTAATGTTGGCGATAATCGTACGATAATGTTGTTCCGGGAACTTCATCTTGAGTTCTTGATAGATTTCATAGATGCTATTCTCACCACGCCCGAGCAGGAGGATCTCCTTTGCCCCCACACGACTGATCTGACGGGACAGTTCCGAACCGATGGAGCCGCCCGCTCCCGTAATCAGGATGGTTTTACCCGCAATGTAATGTGTGATTTTATCAAAGTCAAGTTCAATAGGATCACGCCGGAGAAGGTCTTCCAAGCGTATCTCACGAAGCTGTCGCAGTCCCTTGTCCTGTTTCCCCGTGTCCATCATCTCATAGAGTCCGGGCATGATTTTCACTTTACAGTGTGTGCGGCGACAGATTTCCGTGATTCTACGGATTTCATGGCCTTCTGCCGAGGGAGTTGCGATAATAATATGCTCCACATGGTGTGCTTCGACAATGTCAGGAACCTGATCAATCGCTCCTAAGATTGAAAAGCCCGCCAGGCGATTGCCGATTTTTTTCACATCGTCATCCGCAAAACCTACGATGCGAACAGTCGCGGCATCGTTTTGTTCGATTTCGCGGACAAGCATCGCACCGGCATCTCCCGCGCCAATAATCAAAACACTATGCTGCTCCGTCTGTTTATCCGTAAAAATATCCAGATTGATCTTAAATGCCAAACGGCTTAGACCGATACCGCCCAAAGTAAGCATCCACGAGATCAGGAATACGCTTTTCGGCAGTTCCTCCCCTGCAATAAAAAGGAGTAAAAATTTTCCTGCCGAGAAAAGTGTAACTGCACCGACAATAGCATAGAGATCCCGGATACGGGCATAGTGCCAAATGCGATGATACATGCCGAAGAGATAGAAAATACCAATTCCGATAAACGTGGCAGGAAGCAGCCACACGCGCAGAATCCCAGCCTCGTGCTCCGGTATGACGCCCTCGAAGCGCAGGAGAACCGCCAAGAGCGGCATAATGCTCAGAATAACAGCGTCCAAGAAAAGGAGCTTTAGCTTATCTCTCAAGCGAATCAAGAATGTCATACCCAATACTTACGCTTCCTTTCGGTAGAGAAGGAATCCATAACCACAAGCGAGTATGCAGCCCATCAAGAAACCAATCGCTGTAATCAATTTCTTCCGCGGTGCAACAGGCCGCTCGATATCCGGCAGATCTGCCGGGTCGACGATCTGGATATCCATGCTCTCCATCGCTGCCTGGATCTTGTGCTGCTCACTCTGCTTGACGAGATTCAGATAGACTTCATTTTGGATGGTGACATCGCGCTGCAGACGAACGTACTCGAGCACATCGTCGGGCAGTTTTCCAAGCTCCGCTTCCTTCTTGCCCCACTCTTCTTCGACCGCCTTCTTTGTCGCTTTCGACACGGTAAGTCCGACGGCAGCAAGTGCCTGTTGTTTCAGAAGTTCGGACTGGGTCGGATTCAGGGTAACCGCATTGGAGTCCACAGATGCGATAACCTCAGATTGGAGACTGTTTTCGAGTTGGTGGAGTTCCTCCACTGCGCGCTGAACGCTGGGATGTTTTTCAGTATAATTTTGGCGTAGCCCAACAAGTTCGACCTGCTTGGCGACAATCTGAGAACGAAGCCCCTGAATAATCCCATTGTCCGATACGTTATATGCCCGGCTGCTCATTTTCTGAGCCTCAAGTGCAGCGTTTGCCGCATCCAGAGATGCCTGTCCGGACTTGATGGAGACTTCAAAGTCCGCCATGGACTTATCAAATGCAAGGATTTGACTCAGAACATATTTCACCTGATCGTCGGGGCTGTAGATCTTATGCTCCTTGCTGAATGCCAGGAGCCTCGCCTCGGATGCCTCAGAGGCTTCCTTTGCCTCATCAATACGCTTTTCGAGGAACGTTACAAGCAGAGACTGCGTCTGTCTGCTCATATCCGTCTGCATCAGAAGGAAGTTATCCACAACGGTCTGAGAGATGCGCTGTGCCTCCTCCGGCGTTCCCCACCGAGCGGAAACCTCGATCAGATTCGTCCCCTTGGTATTTTTGATGTCCAGGTATTTTTTTGCAAAGCTCTTCGCGTCCGGCTTCTTCTCCTCTCCCTCAAAGTCAAGGGTTTCGATAATCGGTTCCAAAACCGTCCGTGACTTCATAAGCTCAGCATAGATCATGGTCGGTGAGGTGGTACTGCCGCCAAGAGCAGCAAGTGCCGCTGCCGCACCTGCCGACGATGCCGTCGCACTGCTCGTCTGAACAAGGGTCGTGGACTCATACTGCTTCGGCAGAAGTAGGGAAATCACGAGAGCGACGACGGTGCAAATGCCGACAATGCTAAAAACGACAGGCTTGTGCTGCCCCATCACCCGAAAGAGACGTGAGAGGTCGATTGTATCTTCGTTCCGTTCCATTATGCAATCTCCTCCCGACTCACTTCGTCAGTGATTTATACATTGCCCAGACACCAACGTAGGGCAGGATGTCTTCCTTGACTTTGATGCCATGGAAACGCGGCACGTAGATGATGTCGCCGTCCTGCAGGACGACGTTCTGCGTCAAGTCGTGTTTTTTTACGTAGTCTTTGATGTTAATTTTCTTATGGTACATCGTGTCGCCGACGACGCGGAGCACTTCCCCCTTTGTACTGAGTCCGCGGCTTGTAAAGCCGCCAGCAGAGGCGATTGCCGCGTAACTGTTGAGGCTGTCTGCGCCAAGCTCGTGCATACCGGGAGCGTTGACCTCCCCCATGACGTAGACCTTCCGTGCCCCATAGGAGCGCATCAGGAGTGACAGATCCGGAACATGAAGATACTCGCTCATTCGCGCGATGAGAACCTCCTTTGCCTCGTCAAGGGTCATCCCTGCAAGTTTCACCGAACCGACGTAGGGGAGCTGGGCATAGCCGTCCGGTCCGATCATGACATCGCTCATGCCGGCACCACTCGGAAGACCGATGACCTGGACATCGATGACATCGTATTTGGTCAGACGATAGGTCTCAAGCAGACGGTCGGGCTGGAGTGTCGCAACCTTAAAGTCGCCCCCCTCGACCACATGTGTCGGCATATCACTCGTTACCTCTGCACGGACAGGCGTATTGCTTGCAGCGTATGCGGGCATATCCGGCATCGCGGCGCAGCCGATCAGCGCACATACGCCGGCAGCCGCGAGACTTTTCTTCCCTATCATGAATGTCTGACTCCTTTTTATAAGTTCATCCAAATTATACAAAAACAAAAATCCCTGTCAAGGTATACACCGTTCAAAAGAATTCCAATGTCTTTAAGAGGAACACCCATCCAAAGATCGTAAAGCAGGCGAGGGCGCTGCTGTAGACGACGCAGTTACCCGCGAGCTCGGCATCCGCCTGCATCTGCTGTGCCATGGCGAAGCCGGCGACGGCGCAGGGTGTGGCAAACACGGCGATGAGCGTCACGAGCTCGACACCGCGAAAGCCAAGCATGATCGCAAGCGAAAGCACGATGGCAGGCACAACGATGAGCCGCGAAGCGACCGAAAAGATGAGCTGACGCAGATGTGCGTGATAGCTCCCACCGTGAAAGGATGCACCGAGGATGATGAGCGCAACGGGCGTGGTCGCCGCCGCGATCTGTGCGACAGGCTTCAGCACAGGCGCAGGGATCGGCAGCTCTACGAGGCGGCACAGTGCCCCCGTAATCGCCCCCAGAATCATAGGGTTCATGAGTACGCTGCGCAGGATCGGCAGGAGGTCAAATCGTCCACCGCGAAAGGTCTCAAGCACAAGTACGCCGAGTACATTGTAGAGGGGAACGATAGCAGCGATCATCATGGTCGGAATCGCAACCGCCGCATCACCGAAGATGTTGCTGACGAGCGGGATGCCCATGAGGACGTAATTGCCGCGAAAGGCCGCCTGGATCATCGGACCGCGCCGTGCGTTGTCCGGTTCAATGCGGCAGACAATGCCTGTAAAGACGAGTGCCGTGAGCAGTACACCGCCCGCACCAAAGAGCATGAGCATCGGCTGAAACGCCGTCCCAGGATCGGAGATGTAGATGTTGTAGAACATCATGAAGAAGAAGAACACACGGAACACCATGCGATTCACGTGCCGAAGTTCTTCCTCGCTGAGAAGACGCGAACGCTTCACTAAAACACCGACCGCCATCAGACAGAAGAGGGGAACGACACCGCCGAGCGCGACAAAAAAATTGCTGAGCACAAAAAAGCCTCCCCACCCATTCGACTGTATTATAACAGGAAAGAGATGGAGAGGCAATGTATAAAAGCACTTGCACCGAAGTCGATAAATTCGCTGTATTTACTCACAGATCCGCATCTGCTGCTCACGGAACGTAACAATCTGCAAATCAAATGCGCGGGCAAGCTCACGCGCGCGGGCATAGTTCCTGCCGACACCCTCTGGGACGTGGGCATCCGAGCCGATGGTGACATAACGTCCGCCGAGTTCATGGTAGCGGCGGTAGATGGGCGCGAGTTCCTTGATTCCGCGCGGGGTGCCGAGGCGGCGCGTGTTGATCTCGATGGCGGTGTCCATCTCGACGAGGGCACGCAGAACTGCATCAATATCCTCACTAAATTCACCGTACGAAAGCTCTGGATTGACGAACGGCGCGTTGCGTGCGATGAAGTCGATGTGTGCGAGCGTGTTGATGAACGGGTGCGCATAGATCTCGTCGCGCATGACGGTGAAGTATTCGTGATACATCTCCCGTTTCTCGCGCCCCTCGAACGTCTCGGGGTAGTAAAGATCCTTGTACTCCAAAAAGTGAATCGAACCGATCACTTGGTCAAACGGAACACGCCGCAGGAATGCGGCATTTTTTTCGCGTGCACTCGCCATCATCCCCATCTCGACACCGAGCGAGAGCTTTCCGCCGGCACGCAGCGGCTCATATGCCGCCCAATACGCCTCGGGGTCAAAGGTGAACTCCTCCACGCCGTCCACAACATAGTCATAGTCGAGGTGCTCGGTAAAGACGAGCCCGAGTCCCTGCCGCTCCGCCTCATCCAGCGCGTCCTGCGCCTTCATCTCAGAATCAGCGGAGAACTCCGTATGAATATGGCTGTCAAAGTACATCGTCATTCCTCCTCCCGCTCCAACGAGCCGACCGCATCGGACAGCCGCGCAAAGTCCGCAAGCGAGAGCTGTTCCCCGCGCATATTCTCCGCGATCCCCGCCGCCAGAAGCCCCGCGCGGCTCATCTCCTTCGAGAGACCTGCGCCTGCGAGCGCGTTGAGGAGGGTCTTGCGCCGCTGACCGAACGCAGCGCGAGCGAGACGGAAGAAGAGCTTTTCGTCGGCGGGCTGAACCGTAGGTACATCCTGCACATGACAGGCGATGACGGCACTCGTCACCTCGGGCGCGGGCAGGAAGGAACGCGGCGGCACGTCCATCACCATGCGCGGCACGGTGAAGTACTGCACGGCGATGGAGAGCGCACCGTAGTCCTTCGAACCGGGACGTGCTGTCATGCGGACGGCGACTTCCTTCTGCACCATTGTCACCAGACGCTCAATCGGCAGTCTCTGCTCCAGCAGTGTCATGATAATCGGCGTTGTGATGTAGTAGGGCAGATTCGCAACGACCTTGCATCGTTCCCCCGCACGAAGTCCGAGCGTTTCCATGATATCCAACTTCAGGATGTCGCCCGGCACAATCGTTACATTGTCATACCCCTTCAGCGTCTCGGCGAGAACGGCGGGCAGTTTCTTGTCCAACTCGACCGCGACAACACGTGCCCCCGTCTCGGCAAGCCCCTGCGTCAGCGTCCCGATGCCGGGGCCGATCTCAAGCACGGTGTCTGCGGGCGAGAGCTCCGCCGCATCGACAATGCCCTGCACCACGCCTCTGTCCACGAGAAAGTTTTGCCCGAGACGCTTGCTTGCACGCAGGTGAAAGGCATTCAGGATGTGGCGTGTGACCTTTGGGTCGGCGATGACGGGAATACTTGCGTTCATCATAACTCCTCTATTGCGGATATAAATTCCTCGCGGGTAATCCCGTAGGTGTTCAGACGACGGAGAAAGGTCTTAGCATTTGCAAATCCGAGCCCGAGGGAGCGTCCAAGACGGGCGCGGCGAGCTGCGGCATCCTCCGTGCCCGTGAGGCCGTGCGCCATCATATCCGCCATTGAGAAAATCTCTGCGGGTGCATCCATCGGTGTCCGTACCTTGTCAAGTGCGGCACGAATCGCGGCAGGGCTTGCCTGCTCGATGCCAATATCGCCGTCGCCGAGATTCGTCGCATCCTCGACGGGAACGAAGGCATGACGGGCACGCGGGAACATCTCGGTCAACCGCGCCCGAATACGCTCCCCCACGGTATCGGGGTCGGTGAGGACGATGATGCCGCGCTTCTCGTATGCGGCGCGGATATTCTTGATCGCCGCACTGCGCAGGCGAAAACCGTCGGTGATGATGCAGTCTGCCTCGACCGCGCGCCGTACCGCCCGCACATCCATCTTCCCCTCGACAATGATGACTTCTTTAATCAACGCTTCACTCTCTTTACGACGCTTTCTGTTGTGTAGATTTTTCCAGAGGATCTTTCACCACAGGCGACTCATAAAGGACAAAGGGATCAATGTCGATACACTTCGTCGCGTCGCGATTTCCTTCGAGATCCCATGCCACAGAACCATTCATGACGGTCATCGCATTTACAAAGACCTGCCGATCACGCAGCCGTGCAAAAACGCCCGTCCCCATGACAAGCTCCGAAGCATCGTAGCAGCGCACCGTACCATCGTTGAAATACGCATAGACAATATAGTTATCGCCGGGAACAACCTGCAACACCTCGGGGAAAAAACGAGAATCCATCGTAGTCACATCCTTCCCATTGGTGGAACTGGATTGGGAGATTTTCCACTCTTGACCAACTCCCAATTCTGCATTAGTTCATCCTGATAGAGGACGCACCAAGCAAGAACAATCTTCAACTGTCTATTTGGAAGAAACCCGCTCAGAACGCAAGCATTCTGTATATCAATCGCCGCTTTGTTGCCTGCATATTCTGCATGGATATGCGGCGGGTTGTGGTCGTTGTAGTAAATCGTGATACGAATGCCAAAGAACAAACTGATTTCAGGCATATTGCGCCCTCCCATTCGTCACAAAAATCTCTGTACCTCCCCATACAGTCTCTCATGGATCTCCGCAATCGGCAGCGGCGCACCGTTCGCACTTGAGGGAATCCGCACCCAGCCGTAGCGTGCGGCGAGTAGGACGTAGGCATCGTGGGCGCGTGCGAGGTAGGCGGCATCGCGCTCGTGGATATCGGGCGTACCGCCCTTTTCTCTCGTACGCGCCGCAATCAGCCGCTCCGCCGCACACGGCTCCATATCGAGGAAGAACACGGCATCGGGCACGGGCAGCCCCATCTTGCGGAACTCCAGATCATAGAGCCAGTCGAGATAGGCGTCGCGTTCCACCGCATCCGTGAGCTTCACTGCCTGATGCACCATGTTCGACGTAGTGTAGCGGTCAGCAAGGATAACTGCCCCCGCCTCATAGTCCCGCCCCCACTTCATGCGGTAGGAAGCGTAACGATCAACGGCAAAGAATGTCGATGCCGCGTAGGCATTCACATCGTCCGCACGTGCGCCGAAGTCCCCGCGCAGATACATCCGCACGAGCATGGAGGAGTCCGCCGCGTAGTCGGGAAATGTGACAGGCACAACACGATGCCCCTCGCGTATAAGCCGCTCCGTGAGAAGCCGTGTCTGCGTCTCCTTGCCCGAGCCATCCCCCGCCTCGATGATAAAGAGTTTTCCGTTTGCCATATCAGCCTTTCGCAATCACCATGAGTGTGCCGAGCGACGCATCCGCCGCCCCGACGACACGCGCACCGGCCGCCTTCATCGCACGCAGATACGCAAGCGTCGCGCCGTCAATCACATCGCCCGGTGCGAGCACGGGAATCCCCGGCGGATAGAACACGATCGTCTCCGCCGCGACCCGCCCCTCAGCCGCCCCGAGATCGACATACTCACTGCGTGCAAAATACGCATCGCGCGGCGCGAGTGCCGTCTCCGGAATCGGCGGCAGTGCCAAAAAAGATTCTGCTCCGCGCGAAATACACATCGGCGCATTCTCCTCTGCCATCCCCCGCAGTGCCGCAAAAAGACGCTCCGTCTCCCGCTCCCCATCCGCATAGGAGAGAAGCAGTAGTACATTCCGCGCGTCGGCAAGCTCGCACGCGATGTTACGCCGCCGCAATTCCTCCTCCGCCGCAAAGCCCGAGAGACCGAGCCCCGTAACCTGCACCGTAATCTTCAACGGATCGAGTGCCGCCATCCCGTCCGCGCCCATGTACTCCGCACCAAACGCCCAGAGTCCGTCGATTTCGTTGATGCGGCGGCGCAGCTCCTCTGCCGCACGAATCGCGGCAGCAAGACAATCGCGCCCCTCCACTGCCATCTGCGCTCGTGCGAGATCGAGCGAGGCGAGCAGGATTTCGTTCGGACTGGTCGACTGCACGATGCCCGATGCCGCACGAATCCGCTCCGTCGACACGCGCCCGCCGCGTGCGAGGAGCATCGAGGTCTGCGTCAGTGAGCCAAGCAGCTTGTGCGTGCTCTCTGCCGAGAGATCCGCCCCCGCCGCCATCGCGGACGGCGGCAGTTCATCGGAGAACGCAAAGTGCGCCCCATGCGCCGCATCCACGAGGAGGAGTTTCCCCTGCGCGTGCAGGAAGTCGGCAATGACAGCGAGCTCCGTCGCCACACCGTAGTACGTCGGATAGACGAGAAGCGCGGCACGTGCCTCAGGGTGCTCACACACGGCGCGTTCCACGGTACGCAGCGACACCCCCATCGCAATGCCGAGCCGCGTGTCGATCTCCGGCTGCATATAGACGGGGCGTACGCCCGTAAGAACCATTGCCCCCACAACCGAGCGGTGCACATTGCGCGGCACGAGGAGCACATCCCCCGGCGCAAGAGCAGCAAGCAGCATTGTGTGAACCGCGCCCGTCGTCCCGTTCACCATGAAGAACGCCGCATCTGCGCCGTATGTCTCCGCCGCCAGCTCCTCTGCTGCGCGGATGCAGCCCGTCGGCGCATGGAGATCGTCGAGCTCCGCCGAGAGCGAGACATCCGCACGCAGTCCCTCCTCCGTAAAGAAGCGGTGGAACAGAGGATGCGCCCCGCGTCCGCCCTTGTGTCCCGGCGTATGACAGGGCAGCACGCCAAGCCCCGCATAGCGGAGCAGAGCCTCGGCGAGCGGCGCGTTCAAGCCCCCTCCATCATGCGGTTCTGCACGCGCAGATGCACCTTCGTCCCCTTGCCCGGCTCGGAGAGGATCTGGATCGCCGCGCCGATGATCTTCGCACGCTCCTCCATACCGATCACGCCGAAGTGACGCCCGCGCAGACGGCGCTGCGTCTCCATATCGAGCGCATCCGGCTCCTCCTTTTCCTCCGGTACACGGTTCGTATCGAATCCGACACCGTCGTCCGCAACCAGCACCGTGAGTGCCTGCGCCGTATAGTGCATACGCACGCGTACCTTGTCTGTTTTCGCGTGATGTACGACGTTGTTCAAAGCCTCCTGCACAATGCGGAAAATTGCAATTTCCACGTGTTTCGGCAGCGCGTAGTGCGTCCCCTCGAGGCTGAACGTCCCCCGCAGTTTGCCGCGCTCGCCGAACAGGCGGATGAGCTGCTCCACCGCCTGCGGAAGCCCCAGATCGTCCAGAGCCATCGGGCGCATATCGAAGATGATCTGCCGCACGCTCGTCAGACATTTACGGATCTCGCCGCGCAGATCCACAAGCGTATGCTTTGCCTCCGCCATATCCTTATCCATCAGACGCTCGGTGATCGTCGTCATAAAGAGTACGTTCGCCAGATCCTGCGCAGGTCCGTCGTGAATCTCACGTGAGATGCGGTAGCGTTCCTCCTCCGTCGCCTTGATGATGCGTGCGCCGACGAACTTGTCCTTCTGCACCGCCTCAATCTTCCAGAGTACACCGCTCACCTGCGTGCTGAGATAGCTGAGTACCGAGCCGATGGAGAGTGCCATGTGCTCCGCACGTGCCACAACGTTGTAGAGATAGCGCAGGCGGATCTCCAGCTTGTCGCGCTCCACGCGCATGGTCTGCTCCTTCTCGCGCTCGATGGCGAGGTTGATCTGGATGATGGATACCGCCTCATAGCTGGAACGGATCTCA
>CALJPB010000327.1 GCA_937981305.1 uncultured Selenomonas sp. | reverse complement strand
CCTTGACCGCCCATGCCTTACCCGCAAGCCACTCCGTCGCGCCGTCAGCGATCGTACCCTGCGCACCGTCCGCTTTGGTGTAGCTGTACGTACCATCCTCAGCAACCTTGATACTCGGCACAATGAGTTTTGCGAACTCCTGCGGGTCGACGGCGTTGCTCTTGGTGAGAGCATCGACCGTCTGTGCCATGATGTCCGCCTGTACGCGCTTCTCTTCGGCATTCTTGCGGGCAGCTTCCGCCGCCTCATACTTCTTGGCAAAATCGGCGATCTGCTTTTGAAGTGCCTGCATCTCCGTCTGCGCACCCGCGCCCCTCTTCTGCGCGTCGCCGAGCTGCGTCTCCAGCTCCTTGTGCTTCTCTGCGAGTTCCCCGTGCTGCTTCTTCAGCCCGGCAAGCGCCTCCTCTGCCTTGTTCCTCCCGATGCGTGCGTCTGCCGCCTCCTTCCGAACGCCCGCCAGCTCGCTTTTGATGGTCTCCACCATCGCCGCGCCGTTCTCTGCAGCCTCCAGTGCCGCGTATACGTCTTTGAGTTCCATGTTCTTGCCTCCCGTGCAAAATAGCCTTGCGGGTCTCCATCCCGCGCATCAAAAAAGCCCTGCCGTCATAGCACGGAGGGCATGAAAAAAGCACCCGCATATGTGCAAGTGCTATCGGACTAAGAAAAATAGGGTTCTATGTCGAAATCAGATTCGATGTACAGTTCATTTATCGAATAGTCGTTTCTAACGACCAACTCCCCATATGGCGAAGAATAGAACTGCCATGTACTGGAATCAACATCTTTAAGAAGCCTGTCTTTTTGCAGGTTCGGAATATGCTTTTCAAGTGCGGTGCATTGCTTAGGGAATAAGTCTGGCGCAAACTGGTCACAGATTGTATAAAAATACTGATACGTTCTACTCATGACCATCACTCCAATCCGAACTTTTCATTGACACTGCGGCGACTGCGCACCGCACTTTCATAAATCTGCCGAATCGCTTCTTCCCGTGAAATGCCAGGGTATTTCTTCATCTTATGTGCAATAATCCCTTCCCACGTCTGCATGGGTTCATCCCGGTCAAGTTCTCGCCTAAGCTCCTGATCTGCCATCAAGTCACGCGCTTGGCGTCGGTACAGATTACGCAGCTCAAACGCTTGCCGCGCTTGTTGCTCCATTGGAAGGTCTTTGCTGATTTGTGCGTGAATCTGTTTATCGTGATACACATACCACTCGCGCACCGTCTTGTTGTCGAGCTTCCCAACGTGCGCCTGAAGCTCTTCGAATCCCTTTTTCTTGATTATATCACGTTCCACGCTCTCAGGCGATAGTCTGCTCTCAACTTTTTTACCGCCGTACCCCCGCGCCTTTTGTGTCCAGCTGATTTTCCCGTCCATCACATCCTTCTCCCCGTGAATCCCGAGGAGCATCTGCCGATGATGCAGGTCGACGCTGTCAAGGTACTCCCTGCCGCCCTCCTCGATGCGGTCAATCGGCGTTTCATTGTCCATCATGCCGCGGATAACGGGCTTTAGAAAACACATACAATGCGGATGGGCGGGCAAACGCGGCACTTTGTCCTTCGGGAACACACCCGCACCCATCCCGTAGAGATTCGCCTTTGCATACAGATCACAGATGTCATAGCGCGGATGCCGTCCCGACAGCTTCCACTGATACGCAACGCAATCTTCGTTATTGTCCCATCGGAGCAGAAAACCGTCCTGATACGCCCGCGCCATCTCCATCCGCGCAATGCGGTCGGCGAAGTAGCGCGTCCGCTCCTGCGTCGCGGTGAAGATTGCCCGATTCAGCGCCTTTTCGTTCTGTGCCTCAAGTGCGTCTACGAGCTGCGAATATGCCGCACGCATTCCCGCCGTCGTTCCCCTCTCGATCTGCCGACGGACGGGCTTTAGCATCTTCATCATCTCATCGCGCGGTATGCCCGCATGACGTGCCACCGCCATTGTCTGTGCGAGGTACTTGGGTACGTCCTGCACAGGAATAACGCCGCCCATTTTGTACCCGTCAAAGATCGCAAGGCTCGCCTGACGATAGGACGCGCTCTTCTTGATCTGCGCCGAGATCGTCCGAGCGACCAGTTCCCGCACAAGGATGGAAGCGTGCGTCGTACGCTCTGAGAGGGTCAGCCCGTCGGGTGTCCATGCGTGTGTAAAGAGCCTGTCTGTGAGCCCCTGCGGCAGCGTTGCACCATAGCCACGTTCTGCCTCCGCGCGTATCTGTGCGCGCATCTCGTCATACATGACCTTCATCACGGGATTCTCGCGGTACGCCTGATCGACGGCGAACCGGACGCCGTAGCCCTCTGCCATCAGTTCACGGATGCGCCGCTCAAACGCCTCTATCGCTGCCTGTGTCGCCGTCCGTTTCATCGTCATCTCCGTAGGTCTGTGTCTGCTCTATGACAGCGGCCGCCGCCTCAAGTTCTCTGATGATGGCATCGTATGTCACCGGCTCGATATTCGGCAAGTACGCCTCAAGGACTTTGCGCGCGACCTCCACTTGATATGTCTTGCTGTCAAGCCCGAGGTCGAGCGCCGCCTGCGCCTGTGCAAGCCCTTCCGTCACATCCGAGATCTTGAAGTCGCGCGGATATTCGCAGATGTAATTGATCTGCTCCCCCGTCCACGCCTCATAGAGCGCGATGATGGCTTTCTCCGCCTCCTCACACTGGATTGCAAAGTCGACAAGCCGCTGATTCGTCCGTTCAAAATCCCACTGACGCGCAACGCCGGACTTTGCCGACTGTACGCCGATCACAGAATCAATCCCGCTCATGCGGTACATCTCCCGAATAAGGCGGTCGATCTGCTCCGTGAGCACCTGCGCGGGCGCAGCCTCGGGCGCGATAAAGGCGGGTGGGTGCTGACTCTCCGGAGGATAGCCGAGCATGTTGTTCGTACCGATGGTCAGTTCGGACGCGCCTGTGTGCGGCATGATGAGGATGTTGAACGTCTGGTTCTGCAAAATCTGTGTATGCCAGCTGCACAGCTGGTAGACATGGAGATTCGTCTGCGCGACCGACAGGAATTCCGGCGGCGGCAGCACCTCCATCGGGTCAGTGCTGCGTCCGAAATACTGCACAACTGGCAGCCGCCCGAGCGGGTTCTCTCCCTGCCTTATGATCTGCATATTCTCATCTGCGACCGTCCACGCCGTTTCCGACCACGTATAATAGCGCGTGCGGGTTTTGTCCTCTGCGTCCTTCATGCTGCTCTTATACCCAAACTCGACCATCCGCCCGCGTTCATCGAAATGCCAGTGTGTGACCTCGCTCGGCAGAACGTGGACGAGATACGGCAGTGCCCTCTTGTTGAGACTGTCCTGCACCGTCGCGCCGATCTGTGCCTCGTTATTGACGACAATGTAGATGGCGCCGTAGAGCTTTGCCATAACCGCAAGGCGGCGGATGTAGTTCTGCAGGTCTGTGCCCGCGCGGTCGGCATCATCGAGAAACACCTTGAACTTCGCCGTATCGTTGTACTCGCGCTTGATCTCGTTGCGAAAGATGGGATCCACCGACGCGTTGACAATCGGTCCCGTGTAGTTGAGGTAGTAGGCGAGCTTTTTCCGCTTGGCAAAGTTCTCCGGACTCTCGCGTGTATGACGCACGAGTGCTCCGCCCTGCTTGAACTGCCCGTCACCATAGTAGGCGTCATGCAGCAGCGTGTAAGTCTCTGCCATTTCGTTGATGTCCAAATGCGTCCCTCCTCAGTAGATATTGCCGCGCATCGCTCGTATGCGTTCACCCGCCGCAAGTGCCTCCGTCGCATAGCGTACCGCGTCAATCGTATGGTTATCCTTGTCGGGATATGCGCTGATGAATTGCCCATCTTTGTTGCGCTCGTATTCATAACCGATGAACTCGCGGTAGGTGTTCGGTGCGCGGCGCTTGTCGATGAAGATACGTCTGCGCCCCTGCAGCCAGTGAATCCCGTATGCAACGGAGTCGGGCCCCTTGCGCGTTGCCTGCACATTCAGCCCAAGACCACGCATTTCGGCGATGCTCTTCGGCTCTGCGGCGTCTGCGGTCAGGTGTTGCCCGTGGAGACGTGGCAGAACCCTCCGCGCCGCCTGTGCATTTGTGAGTCGCTGCTCATAGATTTCATCGAAGATGTAGAGATCCTCGTGTTTAGCGTCGTAGTGCATGGATACGAACGCGAGTGGATCAACGGCAAAACCGAAATCCAACCCGTGATATAGGCGGTCGAACATCGCCACATCCGCATCGCTCATCTCCACATCCTCCACATTGTCGAACACACCGCCGCCCGTGCCCGTGACCTCACCGAGGTATTCATGCCGATACAGGGTTTCGTTCTTTTCGCGTAGCCGCTCCGCCTCTGAAATAAACTGCTCCCCGAGCCACACGGGCGGAACGCCCAGATACGTGGAGCGGTGCACAACGCGATCCGCACGGTCAAACAGTGCCTCCTCGTTGACCCAGTTGTTACGGCTCTTCGGTGGGTTGTACGAGTAAAACACCCAGTATCGCTCGCCGCCGCGCAAAAGTGACTGCAGGAGGCTTCGTATCTCCTCCATACCTGTGAACTGGTCAAGCTCCTCCATCCACACAACTCCGGTGTAACCGAACGGCAGCTTGAGCGACTTGATCTTACTTTTATCATCTACGCCGAGAAAAAGTATTTTCTGTCCCGTGCGGCGGTACTCGAACGACAAGGGACTCACCCGCGCCGCGAATGCGTCGGATAAGCCCAGCGCATCAATCGCCCACTCCACCTGATTGTAGACACTGTTGCGCAGCGTGTTCCCCACCTTGCGCAGCACGACCGCATGGCAGTCGGAATGCTGCAAAAGGAGGAGCGGCACACAGAGCGACGCGAAACTTGACTTTGCAGAGCCGCGCCCGCCCGCAAGCCAATAGTGCGTGTAGCGGTGCCCCTGCACATCAAAGAAAAGACCGTCGAAACTCGGCGCAATTAGTTCTGCGACATTGACCCTCCGTTCGTTCATTCCGTCTCCTCCCTCTCAAATACAAACGTAATCGATGCAGCACCGTCCGCTCGATCATTATCAAGCGACTTCTCTTTCAGCTTGACTTCGCGCTCCCGGAGGCGAACATCCGCGCTTTCGCCGATCGTGTCCAGTAGGATCTTCATCATCTTCGGATCGCCGGCGCAGGCACTCCGGACAATGCTGCCGAGGATCGCATCGCTAATCGTCAGAGCCTCATCCTCGATGCCTGCAGCAGCCATAATGCCCGCCCTGAGATCCGGGTGCAGTTCTTTCAGCGAAAGCGCGACTGCCTCCTTGAGTGCCGTGCGCAGTGCTTTCTTGCGGCGTCGTGCCTTGCCGCTTTCGATGCCGCCTTTCGTTGTGATCTCTCGGAGTTCACTCGGAGTTCGCTCATGATTCGGAATCAGATTCTGCTCGTTCGCCATGCTACACGCTCACCACCTGCCTTTAAAAATTTATATCTCAGAAATACGAAGTGTAAAAAATCGCAGAAATTTATATTACGATTTCTTACGATTGTTTTCAGCAATAGAGCGGGATCTTGGCATTTTTCGTGCGATTTTCTTACGATTCCGCGCATAAAAAAGGACACTTTGCAGCGCGCAGAGTGTCCCTAATTTCAGTCTACACTATATCACAGGTCAAAGGGGACATTAAAGGACATCTTTTTGAATTTGGCACATTGCTCCTCCGTGAATCCGTTTGACCTGTCTATAGCTATACCCCAGATCAACCGCGATCCTCTCTAACGTTTGTCCACACAAGTACCGCCGTTTCAGCACCGCGCGATAGCGTCCGTCCTTTAGTTTGTCAATGCGTTCCTCTGCCTCTTTACGCAGCGCGATCAGCTCATCCCATTTTGCATTCACACGCTCTGCGTATCCCTCCAGTACCGCAATCGCATCGGAGAGGTCACCGATCTTGCCTCCGCTGACCTTATCCGCGTCATACTGGATCGCTTTCAGATGCAAGATATCGGCTTTTGCCTGCTCGTACTCCTGTTCAAGCAGTTTCAGCTCCCGCTCTGCATCTCGGACACGCCAGAGGTATGCCCTTACTTGTCTTATGTCAGTCAATCTATATCACCTTCCTCACTCGGAAATTTCATGAACGTCAACCAGATTGCCCTCTCTCGACGATTCCCGAACAATGGCTGCACGGGAAAAAGTTTCAGAACGTCCGCCGTGCTGATCTGATCTTCCGACCATTTGAAAATCAACACGCCGTATGGATGCAGAACACGCATACACTCCTCAAATCCTCGACGCAAGTCTTCTTGCCATGTGCTTTCGAGCACGCCGTACTTGATACCGAGCCATGATCGCTTTTCGGCTCTGCACAGGTGCGGCGGATCGAATACGACAAGACGGAAACTCTCGTCAGGAAATGGTATCTCTCGGAAATCAGCAATTAAATCGGGTCTGACCTCAAATCGCCGTCCATCACACAGTGTTTTGCCAAAGCTGCGGTTGTCCATAAACACGGCTGCATGATGATCCTTGTCGAACCAGAACATCCGAGAGCCGCAACAAGCGTCAAGTATCTGCTTGTCAATATGAGTCTTCAACCTCATCATCTGCATCCATTTCCTCCTCCCGCTCCATCACGCGCGCCATCATGCAGCGCATGCTCGCGTTGACAAGATGCTCCTCGGTGACATCCCCTTTGAGATAGAGCGACAAGTGCCGAAACGCTCTCGCCGCGTGCTCGCGGGCAGGGATATCTTTCCACGTTTCGCCGGGATGCTTCTTTGCGCCTGCAGTCAGCCCGGTTGCCACCTCGTCAAGCCATCCGCAGTCAATGTACCGGTACTCGTTTTTCTCCTCGTCTTGTGGATATTTCGTATCTGCCATTTCTCTGACCTCCGATCACTCAGCCTTGTCCGGAATAATATCCGCAAAGCGCTCCTCCTCGAATCTCGTCAACGGCGCAATCAACCCTCCCGCAGGTACCGCAGAAATGAGTTCCGTGTCCACTTCCATCCGCAAGGGAGCGAATTTACGCACGGGCGGGTAAAAGCGCACGGGAGCCGTGCGCTGACGGAAGTAATCGACGAGATCGGAGAGGCGCCGCGCATCGAACGCTGCGTAAAAGGTCTGCCCATCCTCGATGTTCGTTGACACACTCGAAAAACGATAACTCACGTTCATTTTGGCACTGCGCATATACGCAGTAAGCCCATCCATGCGCCACACCAGCAGCAAGGTCGCGATCTGCTTTTTCGGTGTACACGCGTTCACCGGCTTCATCGCTGCAAGAAATTCCGTAAACTCATTTGCACAGACTCTCGTATAGGGCTCACTGCCGATAATCGGCGGCAACAGCTTGTCATAATTCGGCATTGCAGCGTTCTCGCACATAAGGTTGCTTTGTAAATCAAAGGTTCCCTCTCTGTCGGAAGCATCCTCAACCCAAATACAGCTGTACCGATTTGACACATAGGCCCGCCCTGCATGGTAACGAATCACTGACAAGGCCTCGTCCTTGCCCAGAATCTTCTTGACATTTTTCATGAAAATCAACATTTCGTAGTCCTCCTTATCGCGCCTTGTAGCGCTCTATCCTTGCTTTGACCGCATCCAACATACTCTCCTGCCCTGCGGCCTTTCCTTCCAGTGCCCGCATTACATCCTCGTCGATCGTTCCCTTTGCGACAAGGTGATGCAGCACCACAGATTCAGTCTGTCCCGGACGATGCAGCCGCTTATTCGTCTGCTGATATGCCTCGAGGCTCCATGTCAGTCCGTACCAGATAGCAATATGCCCGCCGTGCTGGAGATTAAGTCCGTGTCCCGCACTCTGCGGATGAACCAAGAGAATCGGTATGCGTCCGGCGTTCCAGTCGCGGATATCATCCGCCGTTTTGAGTTCCCGCGCCTTTGGATATCGACGCCGCAGCGCGTCAAGGTCATGTCGATAGCTGTAGATCACCATGACACTCTTTCCCTCGTTGCAGCTGACGATCTCATCCAGCGCCTCAAGCTTCGCCCCGTGGATCTGCACAACTTCTTTTTCTGCGTCATAGACAGCCCCGTTTGCCAGCTGCAGCAGCTTATTTGTCAGCGCGGCAGCAGATACGGCAGTGATATCCGTATCCCTGGCGCTAAGGACAAGCTCCTTTTCCATCTCGCGGTATCGCTCCATCGCTTCATCCGGCAGCTGCACCTTGACAACGTTCTGCATCAGCGGAGGCAGTGTCAGATAATCCTCGCTCTTCATGCTGACGCAGATATCACCGATTTTGCGGAATATCTCTTTGTCGGCACCGGGACGCAGATCGTAGCTGTATACGACATAGCCGTTCTGCTGTCCGGGTCGGAAATATCGCTCACGGTACTCCGTTAGTGTCCTGCCGAGCCGTTCGCCGCGATCAAGGAGATACAGCTGACTCCAGAGATCCATCAGGCCGTTGGGGGCGGGCGTCCCGGTGAGAAGTACGACACGCCTCATCAGCGGCCGTACCTTCCGCAGGGCCTTAAATCTCTGCGATGCGGGGTTTTTGAAACTACTCGACTCGTCGATCACCACCATATCGAACGGCCATTTGTTGCGGTAGTAGCCGACCAGCCACTTAACCACATCGCGGTTGACGACGTAAATGTCTGCGTCCGCCCGCAATGCTGCTTCCCGTGTCGCCATATCGCCGACAACGATGGAGATGCGCAGGTTCTGCGTATGCGCCCACATCTCACACTCGTCGCGCCACGTGCTCAGTGCCACACGCAGCGGAGCGATCACAAGCACTTTGCGTACGGCAAAGCGGTCGTACATCAGCTCATCGATCGCTGTCAGCGTCGAGACCGTCTTGCCCATGCCCATATCCAGCAGAAGAGCAACGGCAGGTGTATCTATGATCCGCCGTATCGCATACTCCTGATACGGACGCGGTACGAACTCCCTACGCATCGATGAAAAACTCACAGAACGTGCGGATATCGGCATCCGAGCGAATCACGCAGACCGGGAATCCCTTCGCGCGAATCTCTCTGTGCGCCGCTTCCTGCGCCTTCCGCAGTTTCCCGCCTGGGCACTTGATCTCCGCAAAGACCGCCCGCCCTCCAGGAAGAAGAACGATACGGTCGGGCACGCCGACGCGTCCCGGGGAGACGAATTTCATCGCGAGCCCTCCGGCCTCTTTGACCGCCTTCACAAAATTCCGTTCAACTTGCTTTTCCGTTATTGTTTTGTCGGGCCGGAACAGCCCTGAAAAAATATTTTTCATATTTTCTCCTTTACCCCTTGACAAATCCTTTGTAACCTGTTACGCGCGCACGCACATGTGCGTACACTTTTTCAGAAATAAGAAAATATAGGGGTGTATATCCTTAATTCTAAACATCTCTATACAAATAAAGTTACAAAGTTACATATACTCTATCTCCTTGATTTTCTAAGGCTTAGACCGTAACTTTAGAAAGTTACACAAAGTTACAAAGTTACGTTTTCTAGGGAACAGGTTTTCTTTTTGTAACTTTCTACCCCCAATGTAACTTTCTCAAAGTTACAAAAAACCTCGTTATTTTTTCCGAATGAACCCTTTTTGCACTCCATAATGTGAGAATCGGATGCCTCCACTCGGTTGATCCCAGCCCTCCATCTTACGCAAAATGTCATTGATTTCTATTGATTGCGTTCGAGTTAGCTTTTTGGGATCTCCGTTCAGGAGCTCGACCCAGACCTCCATCGCACAGACACGGTCACGCAACGCCTTCCCTTCGGGCATGTCCAGCCCGTCGCCATGGATGTAGTCACGCCGCTCTCCGAGGTCCAGCTTCGCCCAGCCCTCCGGCAGCGGCCGATCCACGAAGTCGTAGATCAATCCTGCCAAGGGGCTCTCGTCCGTATGTGCTTCTTGCAGCTCCTTCGCAATCGCTTCCATAGCGGGGCTCAGATGCAGGGGCTCACCGCCCTTGAAGGCGTCGACGGCCTCTGCCCATATTTGCCCTACAACGTCCTCCGTAAGATGCTCAAAATGGGACATCTTCTGCCGCTCCTTGTCCACACGCATCGGCCACCAGCGACGGCCGCCCGTCTGATCGCGGATAAAGTCCGCAATATTGGTTGTCGCGATGAAGATGCACTGACGCGGATACCGCTCTGTACGGCGTCCGTAGGCGGCTCTGAAGGAGTCCTCCTGCTTGGAGATGAACTGCTTCACGAGCTCAAAATCTGCCTTTCGGATCGCGGCCAACTCGCCGAGCTCGATCAGCCAAAATCCCTGAATGTGCTCCATTGCATCCTTGCCCTGGACGGTCACAAGGCTCTCGGAGTGCCAGCCATGCGCGAGTTTGCGCACAAGGGTGGACTTGCCCTGCCCTTGTCTGCCAATCAGCGTCAAGACCGTGTCGAACTTGATGCCGGGCTCGAGCGCACGGCCGACGGCCGCCGCGAGTGTCTTGCGTGTGATCGTACGATTGAACTCCGTGTCCTCCGCCCCGAGGTAGTCGATAAAGACCGTGTCCAGACGCGGGATGCCGTCCCATGTCAGCCCCAGCAGGTAATCCTTGAGTGGATTGAAGGCATGGCGGGTCGTGACCTCGCTGAGTGCATCCTCGATCGTGCTTTTGCCGCGAATGCCGTAAATTTCCTCGAGGTAGTTCCGCAGAGACGAGTCGTCGCTATCCATCCACGCCGTCGACCGCTCGCGCGGCCGCCACGGCAGATCGCGCAGCACGACAATCCGATGCGCGAAGTCGTCGATCGCAGCGGAGCCTTTCAGCCCTGGGTCGTTCTCGAGAATGAGCTTGACGTTCTTCGCGGTACTCTCGTAACCGCCCATCTTTGTTACGTCCATCTGCGCGAGCCAGTTGTTATCCTGCTCGTCGTCCGTCTCCGCTTCGAAGTCTTGTCGTACCTCTTGAAGCCGCTCCTCACCGATCGTGACCCTAACGCGGTCATCGGCCGCCGCGAGCTCCTGCATCGCCTTGTAGCTCGGCAGACGCCTGGGCGGTGTGTTCGGTGCGGCGTCCTCGTCGCGAACGCGAAACTTGTGAATGCGTACAAGGTCAAACGCGTTGACGAGCTTCCCGCAGCACGGATCCGTCGAATGATGGCTAAAAAGGAACTTGCCGTCATCGTAGATCACGGCTCCCGCCGCAGACGTTCCCGCCGTGTAGGTGTAACGGTCATCTGCCGTGCACTGCTCATATACTCCCGGCAGGAACGTGTCCATCGCCTCGGTGATGCTGTACGTACGGCAGAACGCTCCGACAATGCCTTTCTTGGTCAGTGGATCTTCTTGCTTCTCGGCGAACCTGCGAATCTCGGCGTGCACGCGTGAGCTCTCCGGCCACTGTGACTGATCGCGCCAGTCCTCGTAACGGGCAAGCACTTCATCAGCGTCGAGAAACGCGTCATCGTTGTACGCGAAGACGTAATCTCCGTCAATCGGCGTAGAGGGATGGAACATCAGCCGATGCGGCTGATAGGTCGTGTCGTCAAACTGCTCGATATCGATGTCCGCCGCGACACGCCGTGCGATCGCTTGATACTCATCCGGCGATACCGGGCGACTGAGCGGCAGCACAAGGCGCAGACGCGGCTTTTCCGGCGTGTGCTTGTGCGTACTATAGATCACGGCCGCAGGGCTCTCGAGCGTAAACATTACGAGATCCCAGAAGTCCGGCTGCGCAAAGTCCGCGTCGAGCGTCAACAGTTGCCGGCTTGCAACGGATTCTGCCGTGCGGCGTCCGCCCTTCAGCACCCCACCGACGAAGCCGCCCACATCCTTGATGCGGCTCTGCTCGGTCTTGGGGAGCTTCTTGTATTCGGCGATGGTCTCGTTCGTGCGCTGTGTTTCGCTGAGGCGACGGACGAAGTCGGACCACATAATTTCTTTGTTTTTCCAGTGCTTATCCATCCGAGAACGCCCTACGGCAATTGTAAGGCGCGCGTCGTGCGAAAACGCGGGGATGGTATCTGTTTTGTTACTCATGAGGATCCACCCATGCCGATTCCTCCTATGCCGTCATTGCGATCGCTGTCTCTGTCACCTGAGGCCGAGTGTCTATATCCGCGCACGTATCATACTGCACCCCAACCTGCGCAGCCCACGCGATGATCTCGGCATTGATCTCCGGCTTTTTGTGGACGGGCTGATTGCAGTCGAGCTTTGCTTGCTTGATCGCACCGTCCGTAACCTCGATGCACGCGACCAGCTTGCCCCGATCATCCGACATGAGGACGATGTGTGTTTCCCCCTTGCGAACTCTCTGCGCGTACGTCCCGACGCAGTTGTGCAGTGTTTTTCCTGCGTCGTAGAGGACCTTTGAGCAGTCCGGTAGGAAGAATTGTATGCGGTCCTGCTGCATCGCAAGACGCCGACGAATCGGCGCGGTCTCGTTATCAAAGGTGTAGTCCGGATACCGCTCCTTATGATGCAGTGCGACAAGCGTATCATGCAGTTTTCGAATTTTCGGCGGGCGACGTCGGAGTTCCGCATAGGACGTATTCCCCAGAAAGTGAAGCATCTGCAGGGAGTCCCGCACGGTGTGTTCAGAACTGCGGCGCAGGAAGCGCAGGATCTCTGCGTCCGTGTAAAATTCTTTGAGCCGCATCAAAGTGTCGTCGAGCGGGTATCCGCGCTGTACGCTGTTATCGTAATCACCAAACAGCGGAAACGCCTGCATCGCAAGGTCGGAACGGCCGAAGAGCCGGTGCAGGAACACTAGACGCTGCAGACAGAAAGCATCCTTTGTGAGGGCACGGCGTACAGAGCGCGTATCCGGAAGATCTGCGGCGGCGATCATCCCTGTGACGGTATCTTTTGCACGCCGGATGACTTCGAGTTCAGTATTTTCCGGGAAACGACCCAGCTGCGCGACATTGTTTCTCCCCGCGATTGTATTGAGCTTTCGCAGATTCGCAGGCAGGTTCGACGAATCTTTGAACACCATCCGATAGGCGATGTTCCCGATCGGGAGAAGCAGCCAGCCGGCAGAGCTTCCCGCCGGACAAAAGAATGAGGATACTTTATGCCCGACGCGCTGCTCCAGTTTCGATCGGACGGTCTCTCGGAGAAGACGCAGGAGATTGAGCACCTCGGACTTATGCTTTGCAATACTGAAATGCGTGTAGAGATAGCGAATCATCGATGACTGTCCGAGCTCGATCAGCTCCTTGGGGTCGCAGAGTTCCATTTGCCGCGATTCCCCCTTGACGTGCTGCGTCCAAATAGTTCTGCGCCGTTTCACATCAAAGCGGAACTCCTCCTTATATGAGTGTTCCTGCCAATATTCCAGAGAGCCGCGCGGAGCGGGCGACATCCCTTTTCCATACACCGCCAGTTTGACGAAGTCCTTGTACTCATGGAGGTACAGAAACATTGTGACCGGAACAACTTTATTGTAGTGTGCCCATACATTATCGCTGTTTCGCGCGCCGTAGTGGAGCAGCATCCGGCACTGCGGGCAAAATGCTGTTACTGGATAGTACTGTCCGCT
>CALJPB010000326.1 GCA_937981305.1 uncultured Selenomonas sp. | reverse complement strand
GGCAGGGGAGGCTTTGGATAACGGCAGATTAGCTTCCCCCGTCGAAACGGGGGAAGTGGCGAACGCAGTGAGCCGATAGGGGCGCTTGTGCCTTCTTTTTACAAAAATTCGTTCCGCGAACAAAAATTTCACAAAAATTTGTTCCAAACTATTGACCGAACACTTTTTCTGTGTTATTCTATATCCGAACAGAAGTTTTGAGAATGTATATGCGGATATGAACAAACGGAGGGATCGCGATGAAACGTGTCGGTCTTTTTCTCAGTGTATTTGCTCTTATATGGATGGGCGTATCTGCGCTCCATTTGACGAATCCCTATCTGAGCTCAGCGGAGTTCATCGAAGTGTCTGTGATGCGTGGTGAGAACGTCTGGACGATCGCGCGTAAGTACGCGACAAAGGAGACGATGGCGGAGCAGCTCGAGGAGGCGATCATCGAGGTGAACGGACTCACACCGGACGGTGCAGTGACGGCGGGACGGCGGCTGCGTGTCCCCCTCCTTGCGCCTGCTGAGCAGCTGCAGGCAATGGCAGAACACAAATCCCTTGACACAGCCGCCCGTGCGCCTTATAATGACGTTACCGATTAGGGTGGAAACTTATAGCCTTGTCCCTAGGGGATGGATTTCCTATCCCAAGGGCAGGGCTTTTTTGTATGATTGAGAGGAGAGCGTTTATGATAAAGCTGACACTGCCGGATGGCTCCATTCGTGAGGCAGAGGCGGGGACAACGCTGCTGGATGTCGTGAAGAGCATGAGCAACTCGCTCGCGAAGAAGGCGCTTGCCGCTAGTCTCGACGGCAAGGTTGTCGATCTGACAACGCCTGTCACACAGGATGCCGCATTCCAGGTACTGACCTTTGAGGATGCGGGCGGCCGTCATGCGCTGCGCCACACTGCCGCACATATCATGGCTCAGGCAGTGAAGCGGCTCTATGCGGACAGCAATGTGCAGCTCGCCATCGGTCCTGCGATCGAAAACGGCTTCTACTATGACTTCGACATGGAGCGCCAGCTGACGGATGCCGATCTGCGTGACATCGAGAAGGAAATGAAGAAGATTGTCAAGGAGAATCTCAAACTTGAACGACGTGAGATTCCGCGCAATGAGGCAATCGAGTTCTTCCGCGCCAAGGGCGAGAACTACAAGGTCGAGCTGATCGAGGATCTGCCCGAGGACGAGACGATCACCACCTATACGCAGGGCGAGTTCACGGATCTCTGCGCGGGACCGCACGTCATGAGTACGGGCAAGGTCAAGGCATTCAAACTGCAAAGTCTTGCAGGCGCATATTGGCGCGGCAGCGAGAAGAACAAGATGCTGCAGCGTATCTATGGCACGGCGTTCGAGAAGCAGGAGGATCTCGATGCCTACCTCCATATGCTTGAGGAGGCGGCAAAGCGCGATCATCGCAAGCTCGGCAGGGAGCTTGACCTCTTCAGCATCCATGAGGAGGGACCGGGATTCCCGTTCTTCCATCCGAACGGAATGCTGTTGCGCAACGCGCTGCTCGACTACTGGCGCGAGGTGCATCGCCGCTACGGGTATCAGGAGATCAGTACCCCCGTGATCCTCAGCCGCAAGCTGTGGGAGACCTCGGGGCATTGGTTCCACTACCGTGAGAATATGTATACCACCGAGATCGACGAGGAAGACTACGCAATCAAGCCGATGAACTGCCCCGGCTGTATGCTCGTCTACCGCTCGCAGCTGCACAGCTACCGCGATCTGCCGCTGCGCCTTGCGGAACTTGGGCTCGTGCATCGCCATGAGCTCTCTGGTGCGCTGCACGGGCTCTTCCGTGTTCGCAACTTCACGCAGGACGACGCACATCTCTTTGTGACCCCGGATCAGATCGAGGGCGAGATCCAGCACACCATCGACCTCTTTGACGAGGTATACCGCACATTCGGCCTCTCGTACAAGGCGGAGCTCTCCACGCGTCCAGAGGACTCGATGGGCTCGGATGAGATGTGGGAGCTTGCGACAGATGGGCTGCGCAAGGCGCTCGAAAATCGCGGGCTGGACTTTGTGGTCAACGAGGGCGACGGCGCGTTCTACGGGCCGAAGATCGACTTCCACCTGCGCGACTCCATCGGGCGCACATGGCAGTGCGGCACAATCCAGCTCGACATGAGTCTGCCCGAGAAATTTGACCTGACCTATGTCGGCGAGGACGGGGAGAAGCATCGCCCCGTTATGCTGCACCGCGTCGTCTACGGCTCAATCGAGCGGTTCATCGGCATCCTGATCGAGAACTATGCGGGCGCATTCCCTGTGTGGATGGCACCCGTGCAGGTGCGCATCCTGCCGATCACGGAGCGTCATGCGGAGTACGCCGAGCGTCTGCGCAGCGAGATGTTCGATCTTGGCATCCGCGTGGAGGTCGATGGACGCAACGAGAAGACGGGCTACAAGATCCGCGAGAGTCAGGTCAAGAAAACCCCGTACACGCTCGTTGTCGGCGACCAGGAGCAGGAGAACCATACCGTTGCCCTGCGCAAGTACGGCGAGAAGGACAGCACAACGCTGACCGTGGATGATTTCATCGCGCTCGTGCAGGAAAAAATTGCAACGCGCGCACAGGAGTATTGACAAGATACCCACATCTGTGGTAGTATGGCATCTGTTACAAGCAGAAGCCACCGCTTCTCACCTGCGGGCACACAGCGCGTCGGGTCGAATGAAAGATGACAGAGATTTTTCAAGGGTGGCTTTGTGCCGCCCTTTTCTATTGCAGGATGGCGTATATGCGTGCATCCGAACCAGGAGGTGTTCTTGCCATAAGCAGGGAATCTTTGCGAATCAATGAGGAAATCCATATCCGTGAGGTGCGTGTCACCAGTGCGGAGGGAGAACAGCTCGGCATCATGCTGACGCGCGACGCCCTTCGCATGGCGGAGGAGCAGCATCTCGACCTGGTCGAGGTTGCGCCGAAGGCAAAGCCGCCCGTCTGCCGCATCATGGACTTTGGAAAGTTCCGCTATGAGCAGCAGAAACGCGAGAAAGAAGCGAAGAAGAAGCAAAAGACCATCAGCATCAAGGAGGTCAAGCTGCGTCCGAACATCGACGAGCATGACTTCAATGTCAAGCTGAAGAATGCGCTTCGCTTTGTCGAAGAGGGCAACAAGGTCAAGGTGACGATCATGTTCCGCGGCAGAGAGCTCTCTCATCCGGAACTCGGACGTGCGGTTCTCGACCGCGTTGCCGAGCGGATGACAGATCTCGTGACCATCGAGCGCGGTGCAAAACTGGAGGGGAAGAACATGACCATGATCCTTTCCCCGAAGGTACAGAAGCCGACTAAGACAGTCAAACCCGCGAAGGAAGATAAAGGAGGAAATGGCGATGCCGAAGATTAAAACGCGCCGCGCTGCTGCAAAGCGTTTCAGCGTAACAGGGAGCGGAGAGTTCCGCCGCAACAAGGCGTACAAGAGACATATTCTGGAGAAGAAGACGCCGAAGCGCAAGCGCAACCTGCGCAAGGCTGCCCTTGCCGATACGTCGGACTACAAGCGCATCCGCAAGATGCTCCCCTACGCATAATTGGGGCGATGAACAAACTCCCCATGAGGGTAGGAACTAGGAGGA
>CALJPB010000325.1 GCA_937981305.1 uncultured Selenomonas sp. | reverse complement strand
GACGACGCCCATGAGAGCGAAGCCGAGCGGCAGTTCATACGTCAGAAGCTGCGCGACGGCACGCATCGAGCCGATGAGTCCATACTTGCTGTTCGACGCGAAGCCGCCCATGAAGAACGGCAGAACCGCCTGCGCCGAGATGGCGAGCAGGAGGAACAGCCCGATGTTCACATCGGCGAAGACGACGCCCGCATCGAACGGATAGAAGGCGTAAATCAAGGCCGCCGGCACGAAGACGAGGATCGGCGACAGACTCCAGACGATGCGGTCGGCGCCGTCCGGCATGATGTCCTCCTTGCTGAGGAGCTTCATGGCGTCCGCCACGGGCTGCAGGAGTCCTCCCGGCCCCACGCGGTTCGGCCCAAAGCGCACCTGGATGAAGGCACAGACCTTGCGCTCGCCGAAGGTGAATACGAGAGCCGCCGTCATGACGATTGCAAGAAGGACGGCGATGCCGAGAAGCGTCATGACGACCTCGGCGAGGAAAGCGTCGCCGAGCGCCCCCGTCAGGAAGAGCCGCAGTTCGTTGATATAGGAATAGACGATGCCCGTTTCCATCTTTGCACCCCCTAGCAGTCGACCTCGCCCATCAGCGGGTCGAGCGTCGAATAGACGACAACGGAGTCGGCGATCAGCGTGCCGCGGCACAGGGAATCGAGCGCCTGCAAGTTCACGAAGGACGGCCGGCGGATATGTACGCGGTAAGGCTTCGCCGTGCCGTCGCTCACGATGTAGAAGCCCAGCTCGCCGCGCGTGTTCTCGACGCGGTGGTAGACCGATCCCTTCGGCGGGCGAAGATTCGGCGAGACGACCTTGCGGCACGAGCCTTCGGGCATTTCCTTCAAGGCCTGTCGGATGATCTTCGCGCTCTCGCCGATCTCCTTGAGGCGCACCTCGTAGCGATCCCAGTCGTCGCCGAGCGTGCCGACGGGCACCTCGAAGTCGAGGCGGTCGTAGACGCTGTAGGGCTCGACGCGGCGGATGTCGTAGGCGACGCCCGTCGCACGCAGGTTCGCACCCGACAGCGACAAGGACTTCGCCTCCTCCGCCGTCATGGGCGAGACGCCCTTCATGCGCGCATAGAAGATTTCGTTGCCCGTGATGAGATTGTCGTATTCTTCGAGCATTTCGGGCACATAGTCGAGAAATTCCAACGTCTTCTTGATGAATTCGTCCGTCGCATCATAGGAGACGCCGCCCAAGCGGATGTAGCTCGTCGACATGCGTGCACCGCAGAGGAGATCGAAGAGGTCGAGCACCTTCTCGCGGTCACGGAACGCATAGATGAAGGCCGTCGCCGCGCCGAGATCGTTGAGAAGCGTGCCGATGAAGACGAGATGACTCGCGATGCGGTTCAATTCCGCCGCGATGACGCGCAGATACTCGGCGCGAAGCGGCACGCGGATGCCCGCGAGCTTCTCCACCGCCGTACACCATGCGAGGTTGTTGTTCATCGCCGAAACGTAGTCGAGCTTGTCCGTATAGGGCAGGCTCTGCGCATATGTGCGTGACTCCATGAGCTTTTCAATGCCGCGATGGATGTAGCCGACAATCGGCTTCGCGCGCTCGATGCGCTCGCCTGAAAGCTCGAGTTCGACCTGCAGCACGCCATGCGTACTCGGGTGCTGCGGCCCCATGTTCAGCGTATAGGTCTCGCTTCTGACCATCAGACACCCTCCTTCCGAATGCGCGGGATGTTCGGGGGCGGCGGCGGGACAAAGTCCTTGCGCAGCGGATGCCCGACGAAATCATCGCGGTGGAACACACGCCTGAGGTCAGGATGCCCCGTGAACGAAATGCCCATGAGATCATAGACCTCGCGCTCCTCGAACTCCACGCCCGGGAACACCGCCGTCGCGGACGGCAGGACGGGCGCGTCGTGCGGCAGCGTGACCTTCACCGTCAGCCAGTGCATATGCACGGGTGAAAAGAGATGGTAGACCATCTCGAAACGATCCTTCCAGTCGACCGCCGTCACATTCTCCATACGCGTCAGCTGCAGTGCCGTATCGTCACGCAGAAACGTCAGGAATGCGACGAGTTCATCCGCGCCGATATAGACTGCGGCACGCGCGGCCTCCGCATCATATGCTGCGTTTGAAAATGCGAGCTTGATGCCGGCAAGTGCCTCCGCAGATAAATAATCATTTCTCATGCATTCACCGCCTTTGCCGCTGCCTGCTCCGCCCAATAGGCACGCTCGGCTGCAACCCGTTCGGGATGGAGAATCTTCTCGCGCAGCTTGAGCATCCCGTCGATCAGTGCCTCGGGACGCGGCGGACAGCCGGGGATATAGACATCCACGGGCAGAATCTCATCCACGCCCGGCACAACGGCATACGAATCAGCAAAGGGGCCGCCCGCAATCGTACACGCGCCCATTGCGATCACATATTTCGGCTCGGGCATCTCCTCGTAGAGGCGCACAATCGGATCTGCCATTTTCCACGTCAGCGTCCCGGCGACGATCAGGAGATCCGCCTGACGCGGACACGGGCGGAAGACCTCGTAGCCGAACCGCGCGAGATCGAAGCGCGCCGTCGCCGTGCTCATCATCTCGATCGCACAGCAGGCAAGCCCCGAGGACAGCGGCCAGATCGAGCTCGCGTGTGCCCAGCGCAGGAGCTCGTCAAGTTTCACCACGAAGACATTGTGACGCAGGCTTTCGGGTACGCGATCCGCTATCTCCATGAGAGATCCCCCTTTCGCCATGCGTAGGCAAGCCCGAGCGCGAGAATACCAACAAAGACAAACATCTCGATGAGCGCAAACAAGCCGAGCATCTGGAACTCCACCGCCCACGGATAGAGGAACACCGTCTCGATGTCAAAGACGATGAACAGCAGCGCGTAGAGGAAATACCCCGCACGATACTGCACATACGGCGAACCGATCGGATCGACACCGCACTCGTAGGGAATGTATTTCTGCGGTGACGGCTGCTTCGGCTGCAACAGAAATGCAGGACCGAGTGCCATGACGGGGAAAAACAGCGCCACCAGCAAAAAAATTCCCAGACTTCCAAACTCTCCCATACACAGGCCTCCTTATTGTATGATTAAATAAATACATAGGAAAAATAAATAATCAGAAACAATAATTGTCAGGCAAAAAAATTATGCCGGAAGAAGCGACACTAGATAAAATTTATAATTACTGGAATAGACAATAAAATCTATGTATAATATACCCGAAAAGCATTTCTTTTACAAGGAAAACGGCGAAAAAACTTCCTTATGTATAAGTAACAAAAATCTATCACGGAATGCCCCGAATCCCGCTTCATCATTTGAAAGAAATGTTTTTTCCTGTTATAATCATAGGCGATAATTTACGAGGAGGTTCTTCATGTCTACAATCGAAGATACAAGGTTATATGAATCAAGATATCAGCAGATTGCTGTCGAAATGGCTGAAAAAATCGCTGAAGGCTGGTACGAGGTCGGAGATCGAATTACTTCCAGATCCACCATCGCCACCACTTTTCATGTATCCCCTGAAACAGCTCGCAAAGCAATGCAAGTTCTCGTAGATATGGGAATTGTCACTGTAAAACAGGGCAGCGGCACATATGTTGCTTCTCGCGAAAAGGCACAACTGTATTTTGAGAGATTTCACGATTCGATATCCATTGCACAGACAAGAGAACAGATTGTCGATGCCATAGCTACTCAGAGGCGCAATCTTGAGAACCTTGCAAAGCTTCTTGATGATTTGATAGCACGCAATGCAAGAGATCACAACACATCATATCTCAAGCCGCACGATATGAAGATTGATTCTAACTGCAACTTTATCGGTAAATCAATCGGTGAACTCAACATATGGCAACAGACCGGCGCAACTATTGTGGCAATAAAGCGAGGAGAATATCACCTGGCCCATACGAAAGAGTCAAGGATGGCGATGTGCTTCTATTTGTAGGGAACGACTTATCCAGGCAAAAGATGCTCAACCTGTTCAATTCGCCTGATCCAAATCCGGCATTGCTGTCTGAACAAAGCAACATAACTAAGTTCTAATATTGCCTAAAACGATTAAGAAAAGCTCTATAGCTGCTTAATTTCTACTTCTGCATACGGCGATGCCGGTAGTCAAAACTGAAAGGATAATAGAGGCGATGGCGAGAGTGTGAGCAAATACACTTATCGTCAATCACCAAGATTGATTCTCTCAAGCCAATCGCCTCATTTCGCCTCATTGTAATCCGTGTTTTGGGTTCAACACGACACCCTTGCACACTTCAATCACACAACCTTTTACGATTTCGGATTTATCTGCATAACCGTACCTTTGTCCTGTTTTCATCAATAAAGAACTATTAACTAATGTACTAAGCTTTACAAATCAATTTCTTCAAAATTCTTCATCGCTTTTCGATATGATAACAATGTACATAACACAAACATGATGATGCCAATTGCCAATATGGCAACCTGTAATACGTTTAAAT
>CALJPB010000324.1 GCA_937981305.1 uncultured Selenomonas sp. | reverse complement strand
GAACCCGCCCGGCGGCAATGGTGGTGGTACGCCTGCGCCGAGCGTTCAGCAGCAGTTTGAGACAGCGATGGGACTGTAAGAGGAAGGAGTAAGAATTTATGGCAATCAATACGCTTGAGATGGCAAAGATTTTCCAGCAGTCGCTTGACAAGCAGATGGGCATTGAGGCGACATCGGGCTGGATGGAGAGTAACGCGCAGAACGTGAAGTACAACGGCGGCGATACCGTGCGTATGCCGCGTATCTCGACCACGGGCATGGCACGCTATGACCGCGACAACGGGTTCAACCAGGGTGCCGTGACGCTGACCTACGACGACTACAAGCTGACGCAGGATCGCGGGCGTACGTTCCACCTCGACTCCATGGACGTGGATGAGAGCAACTTCATCGCGTCGGCGGGGAACGTCATGGGCGAGTTCCAGCGGCTGCAGGTTGCGCCCGAGATCGACGCCTACCGCTACTCGCGCATTGCGTCACTCGCCAAGGGCGCATCGCACGAGGCGGCGGCATTCACACCGACGAAGGACAACATTCTCGGCAAGCTCGATGAGGAGATCACGAAGCTGCAGGACATCATCGGCGAGGATGAGCCGCTCGTCCTCATCATGGCGACGCCTGTCCGCACGATCCTCAACGGGGCGAAGGATGTGACGCGCTATCTTGACGTTGCGGACTTCAAGGCAGGTACGATCAACACGAAGGTGCGCACCTACAACGAGATCCCGATCCTCTCCGTGCCCTCGGCGCGCATGAAGACGGCATACGTTTTCAATGACGGAAAGAGTTCGGGACAGGAGGCGGGCGGCTTCAAGGCGGACACGGGGGCGAAGTCCATCAACTGGATTCTCATGGCACGCCGTGCGCCGATTGCGATCTCCAAGACGGACAAGGTGCGCATTTTCAGCCCCGACACGAACCAGAAGGCGGACGCGTGGAAGCTCGACTACCGCAAGTTTCACGATCTCTGGATTCCGAGCAACAAGCTGGCGGGCGTCTGGGTCAACACGGGTGCATGAGGAGGAACACAATGACAAGACTGGTACGGCTGAACGAAGTGCAGTATGCGGCGACCGAGGAACAGGCGGCAGGGCTGATTGCACAGGGCTTTGTCCCCATGCCGATTGAGGTGGCGGAGGTCAAGGAAGATAAGCCCCCGAAGGGCGGCAAGGGCAAAAAGGAGGTCGCTGCGCCGCCTGAGGGTGATGAGCAGCATTGAGGCGTTCCGTCGTAACCTGCGCCTTGCGGTTGAGGCAAGTGTGGTGGAGGTTGCGACGACTGCCAAGATGGAGCACCGATACAAGCAGCGGCATGGACGGCTCAAGGATGCGGTGCAGACGGCAATCGGTGAGAATGGTATGGAGGCGCGTGTGTACCTCGACGGGAACATCGCCCCCTATGCTGTTTTCATCCATGAGGGCATCAAACCGCATGATATTTTCCCAAAGCGGAGGAAGGCGCTGCGCTGGGTGGACGGGAACAAGTTTTTGTTTGCCAAGCGCGTCCGCTTCCCCGGATGGGATCCGGATCCATTTATCTATGACGCATTTGAGTCCAATCAAGAGACGATCATGAATATATTTGACCGCTATACGGAGCGGGCACTGCGGGAGGTGGAGGATGCTATTACAAGCAGACGCATTACAGGATAAGGACGAACTGCTCGGCGCGTCCGTGACGGATGATCTCATCACAGAGGCGGAGGAGTACCTGCGAGCAGCGGCGGCAGGTCTCGGAGTTGCGTGGGATACCGTGCAGCCGACCTACTATGTGCGGCGATTCCTCACGGTCTACGTGTTCCGCGAGTTGTGTATGCGTAAAAGTTACACAGGTACACAGACATGGGGAAGCGGCTCGGATGATCGGGACAGCTATGCGGGAAAATACAGTTTTTACCGCGACGAGATGAAACGCCTTGAGGCGTCCATGACAGCGGCCGCACTCACGGGCGCGGCGGCGGGCAGTCCCTATGGCAGCATCGCGCTTTATCGGGGGTGACGGAATGCTCTGGCTAAAGGTACTGGAGAGCCTGCGCGACTATCTGCGCGCGGCAGACATCGCCGATCAGGTCTATATCGGCGGCTACAAGCCGAGCGATGTGCGCCCCGACGAAAACGGCAAAGGTCTGATTTTTATTCAGCGTGATCGTGAGCGTCCTGCGAGTGATGACCTTGTGCAGGATATGCGCGTGCAGGTCAGCGTCGATACGTGGGTGAAATCGAGCGTTTCGTATCTGGAAAAAGGCTACAGAGCACTCGCCCACCTTGAAGGGGCGTTGATGGACGCATTGCGGCGCTATGAGAAGGAGACCACATACATCGCGGACGGTGTGCAGCTTATGCGGGTGCGCATGATCGAGACCGGCGGCGATGGGGACAGCGTGCGCCCGCTTGTCGGCAGCCGCACCTCACTTGAGATCATCGTCTATGAGGAAACATAAGGAGGAACGATATGGCTAAGCAGGCACGCGGATATAAGTCCGCGATGGTGATTGACTTTGAATCCTCGTTTGGAGTCGCACCCGGAACGAAAAAGGGCGTCGCACTGCCGATGAACAGCAACGACCTCTCGAAGGCGCAGACGCTCATCGAATCGGACACGATTACGGGCACGCGCAATGATACGCAGCCGGCACTCGGGCGCGTCAGCGTGGACGGGGACATTGAGATGCCCGCAGACTATGTGTCCTCGGGATATATGCTCAAGGCTCTTTTTGGCGACCCCAAGACCACGGGGACAACGGCGAACAAGACGCACGTCTTCACGGTCAAGGACACGCAGCCGTCCATAATCGTCGAGAAAGCTTTCCCCGACCTCAGTAAGTACGTCCGCTACAAGGGTGTCAAGATCAACACCTTCTCCGTCGACTACGGGCAGGACAGTGAAATGACGTTCAAGTACAACGTCATGGGCGCATCGCGTGAGCAGGACGGCACGGCGTATGACAGCGCGGCAAAGGCGGCAAAGCTCCTGCGCATCGCACAGAACCATGCCTACGTCAAGATCGATGGCGCGGAGAGCCGCATCGTCAAAGAGGGAGCACTTGAGATCAATGCGAACCTCGACGGCGATCAGTACGTTGTCGGCGGCGGAGGTCTGCGCGGGGACATTCCCGAAGGGCTCATGAAGGTTTCGGGCAGTCTCAAGGCTCTTTTTACGTCGACCGAGTGGATGGACAAGGCGGATACGGGTGCGCCCGTCGCTATGGAGATCGGATTCAAACTCGACGAGAATACATCGCTCGTTTTTGCAATGCCGACCGTACAGTTTGAGCCGTTCGACGCGCAGATCAGTGGCCCCGCAGGCGTGGTGGTGGATGTAAAGTGGCGTGCATTCTCGGCAGACGGAACGAGCATCGTTACAACGACGCTCAAGAATCAGCAGGAAGCATACTGAGACAAAAGAAAAAGCAGCCCCTTTGACGGGACTGCTTGACTAGGTCAGAGTTCAGCACCACAGATTGGACAGGAAGCGTGCTTGAAAACGTAAAACGGTAGGTATATCAGAAGACCGACCCCGCCTGTAAGAACGATCAGTAGAAGCACGATGATCCAGTTGACCTCTTTTCTTGGCTTGACTTCTCTATCACAGTATTTGCAGTATTTCATGAAAACACTCCTCTCAGCTATAGGATCTGATTGCAGTATTCTATTTGAGTGAAGGGAATCCCTGCTAAATATTAAAGAAAATACATCTTATGGTCGGATAAAAACCTCTTGACTTTTTGCCCGTATGAAATATAATAATAGTACGGGCAAAAAGTGAGGTGAGGAAATGGCTCGAATAGGTAGACCTAAATCAGTAAACCCTCAAAATGTACGACTAGAAATTAGGCTCACACAAGATGAATCCGAAAGACTGCGTCGTTGTGCAGATTCATTAGAGACAACACGGACAGACGTACTAAAACGTGGGATAAAACTGGTAGAGGACGAGCTAAAAGCAAATAAATAGAACGGGTTGTCGCCGACCAAGACAACAAAACCCGTTCCTAGAACAAAACCCGAAGGATTTGCTAAATCCATTATAGCATGATTCTTTGGGCAGGAAAAGGAGAATTGCATAATGGCAAACGAAGTACAGATTTTTGAGAGCGCCGAATTTGGCAAAGTACGGACGATTGTGAAGGATGGAGAGCCGTATTTCGTCGGCAAGGATGTGGCGGATATTCTCGGCTACAAAGATACGGTGAATGCGCTGAAAACCCACGTTGACGAGGAAGATAAGACGGGGTGGCAAATCACCACCCCGTCGCGCGGAACGCAGACGGCAACCATCATCAACGAATCAGGCGTCTATGCTCTGATTTTCGGCTCGAAGCTCCCCAAGGCAAAGCAGTTCAAGCGTTGGGTTACATCGGAAGTGCTGCCCTCCATCCGCAAGACTGGCTCGTACAACACCATCCCGAAAGACCGCAGCGAGTTTAAGGAACAGGAACTCAAAGCCCGTATGCTGAACGCGCGTGTGCGTGAGTCGAACCAGTATCTCAAGATCGCCGCGCAGATCGACATCCCTGAGTACCGCTACATCCTGCAGGCGAAGTCCGCAGAGGCACTCAACGGCGGTGTACCTGTCCTGCCCTTGCAGGAAGTCGAGCGCAAGACCTACTCTGCAACGGAGATCGGAGCAATGTTCGGCGTTTCCGCAAACAAGATCGGCAAGCTGGCGAACGCGCACAAGCTGAAAACGCCCGAGTACGGCAAGCTGTTCTACAGCAAGTCTGAGCACAGCGTCAAGGAAGTCGAGACGTGGCGGTACTATGACAGCGTCATCCCCGTGTTTGAGAAGATTTTCGGACGGGAGGTGGCGTAATCATGACGACCTCAGAACTGCTTGGACATCAGTTTCTTCCAGATGATAACGCAACGTCAGAGATTTACGGTCTGATCGACAAGCGACGTCCGATTGACGTTTGGGAGATGATGCGCAGTTATACGCTTGGCGTCATCATGGGAAAGCGCATGGAGCGTGCCCGCCGCAAGCGCAATCAGCAGTAAACTACAACTTCATCAGCGAACCCGCTCAACTCTGGGCGGGTTTTTTGATACTCATTTTTAGGAGGAGTTTGCGAATGGAGCTGTTATGAAAAAGGTCATACGGATGGGCGAGAGATTGATTTACAGGAAACGCCCGTCGAAATTCACGAAAATCGGATTGAGTTCCTGTTTATGCCTTGCTCACGCCGAGTTCGCGCATAAGGGCGTTCTGCAGGATATTCGAGAAGTTGATGTTGTGCTCCACCGCAAGAGTATCCAGCCATCGGGGAATGGAGAGGTTTTTTCGTACGGCTTTGGTATCATGCAGTCGGCGATAGGCAAGCGTATCCGCGCTGATGAGCGTTGCAAAACTGCCGTCATTACCGTTCAATGAC
>CALJPB010000323.1 GCA_937981305.1 uncultured Selenomonas sp. | reverse complement strand
GGGCAAGGCGGCGATCATCGAGACGGAGCAGGAGGCGCGCGCAGTTGCACCGTGCGCGAAGCTTGGCATCGTCTGCCAGACGACATTTTCCCGCGTGCGGTTTCAGCAGATCGTCGCGATTCTCCTAGAGAAGTCGCGCGACATCAAGATCCTCCGCACGATTTGCACGGCGACCGATCAGCGGCAGGTCGCGGCGATGGAGCTTGCGGAAAAGGTTGACCTCATGCTCGTCATTGGCGGAAAGAACAGCGCCAATACGACGAGGCTTGCGCAGCTGTGCGCGGAAAAATGTCTGACTTACCACATCGAGACTGCGGCAGAGCTTCAGCCGGCGTGGTTTGACAAAATAGAAAAAATTGGTATTACAGCCGGCGCTTCTACGCCGGACTGGATTATCAAGGAGGTTTATAAACAGTGTCAGAGCAGAGCATGAAGGAACTTTTGGAACAGGAAGATATGCCCGATATCCAGGAGCGTACGGTTGTCAAAGGGGAAGTCGTTCAGGTGTCCCGCGACGAGGCGTATGTCGATATCGGCTACAAGCAGGAGATTCCTGTCTCTAAGAGGGATCTTGCCGTTCCTGCGCCGGACGATGCACGCGATGTCGTGAAGGTCGGCGATGAAATCGAGGTCTACATCAAGTCTCTTGGCGGTGATAATGGTGGCAGCCTGTCCAAGGTTGAGGCAGACAAGATGGCTGCATGGAAGGTTATCGAAGAGATCCGCGAGAAGGGTGAAACGGTAGAGGCGAAGATTGCAAAAGAGGTTAAGGGCGGTCTCGTTGCCTACGTTATGGGACTGCGCGGATTCATTCCCGCTTCTCAGATGGAGCTCCACTTTGTCAAGGATCTTGCGGTCTATGTAGATAAGACGGTAGAGGCAGAGATCATTGAGATCGATGTCCAGAAGCGTCGCCTTGTCCTCTCGCGCCGCAAACTTCTTGAGCGTGATCGTGCAGAGAAGGAAGAAGCGGTGTTCTCGGCTGTCGAGCCTGAGATGACGGTACGCGGTACGGTCAAGCGCCTTGTCGACTACGGTGCATTCATCGACATCGGCGGCGTGGATGGTCTGGCGCATATCTCCGATCTCGCATGGCATCGTGTGAAGCATCCCTCCGAGGTGCTCGAGGTCGGGCAGGAGCTCGATGTCTTTGTCAAGAGCGTTGACCGCGATGCAAAGCGCATCTCCCTCTCGGTGAAGGATACGCTTCCGGATCCGTGGGTGGAGAAGGCGGAGCAGTACGCCGAGGGCGACTTCATCGAGGGCAAGATCATCAAGCTGACGGACTTCGGTGCGTTCATGGAGATCGAGCCGGGCTTTGACGGCCTTATCCCGATGGGCGAGCTTGCCGAAAAGCGCATTGAGCGGGCAGACGAGGCAGTTCATACGGGCGATATCGTTACGGTCAAGGTGCTTCGCATCGACACGAAGCGTAAGCGTATTTCGCTTTCGATCACCAAGGCGAAGCGTGACGCGGACAATGCTGATATCAAGAAGTATGTGGACGAGCACCAGTCGGAACAGGCTGAGGCGAGCGAGAATACGGAAGGTCAGGTCGAGGCTCATCTCGACTGGCTGAAGTAAGGTTTGCCAATAATTTCATACGATAACAGAGGAGTGATGAAATGTCACTCCTTTTTCATGGAGAAAGGGGGGCATATGGCGAAAGGATATCCAGGGGTTATTCTGCGCGTACTGGAGGGCAGCATTGCCGAGGAGTTGGAACTCGTACCGGGGGATAAGATCCTTTCGGTCAACAATACTCCCCTGCGCGACATCATTGACTTCAGCTTTGCAATGGCAGATGAGGAGATTGAGCTTCTTGTCGAGCACCCTGATGGGGAGCAGGAGCTCATTGCTTTCGACAAGGACTATGACGAGGACTTTGGTGTGGAGTTTGAGCGTGCTGTCTTTGATGGGATTCGCCCCTGCGCAAATCACTGCTATTTTTGCTTTGTTGATATGATTGCGCCCGACATGCGACACAGTCTCTCTGTCAAGGATGACGACTATCGCCTTTCCTTTCTCTACGGGAATTTTGTGACGCTCACAAATATGGGAGCAGCCGATTTTGCGCGGATTGAACGATATCATCTCTCGCCGCTCTACGTGTCCGTGCAGTGCACAAATCCTGTGCTGCGTGCCGAGATCCTGCGTTACAAGGGGGCGGCGGATATCCTTGGGCAGCTGACCAAACTTGAGAAAGCGGGCGCAGATTATCATACACAGGTAGTGCTCTGCTATGGACTGAACGATGGGGAGGAACTTGAGCGCACGATCCGTGATATTACGGATCGACGACCCCACGCACTTTCCCTTGCAATCGTGCCTGTGGGATTAACAAAGCATCGCACGGATCCGTTTCCACTCATCCAGTTTGACCGCATTGGTGCCGCGCGTGTGATCGATCAGGTGGAGGCATGGCAGGAGAGGATGCGCGCAGAGGAGGGGCGCACCTTCATCTATCTCGGCGATGAGTTCTACTTTCTTGCGGGGCGTGAGGTTCCACCCGCTGAAATGTACGACGGCTTTCCCCAACTCGACAACGGGATCGGACTGACGCGCAACTTTATCGAGGAATGGACGGCTGCCGGTGACTGCGCAAATACCATAGATGACAGTTCAAGACTTGCTGTTATCAGTGGGACAGCTGTTGCACCTGTGATGGAGCGGTTGGCGCGTGAGCTTGACCCCGATGTGCGTCGCATTCATGTCCTTCCTGTTATCAATGAACATTTCGGACCGACGGTCAATGTGTCGGGACTTCTTACGGGGCATGACATAGCGGCAGCACTTCGTAAGTTCCCGCATTCCGTGGACGGTGTGCTGATACCCGCTTCCTCCCTGCGCGAGGGTGAGGATGTGTTTCTGGACGATATTTCTCTTGATGCAATGCAGAAAGAGTTTCCGCATATCCGCATTGAGCCTGTGGCGACGGGACGCGACTATCATGAGGCACTTACGGACTGGGGACATTACCATCGTGAACGTCTGAGTGGGGGATATACATGGCAGAGCAATGCGGGGTATACAAAACCTGCCGCTGCACGTTGAAGAATTTATGAGAGGAGTGAAAAACGATGAGTAAACCCATTGTGGCCGTGGTCGGACGGCCGAATGTAGGCAAATCGACTCTGTTCAATCAGATTGGCAAGAAGCGCGTGTCGATTGTTGATGATATGCCCGGCGTGACACGCGACCGCATCTATATGGACGCGGAGTGGCTGAACCACGAGTTCACGATAATTGATACGGGCGGCATCGAGTTTGACGAGAGCGACCATATCCTCCGCTCCATGCGCAGTCAGGCAGAGCTTGCGATGGAGGAGGCGGACGTCATTCTCTTTCTCGTCGACGGGCGTGCGGGGCTGACCTCCTCGGACGAGGAGGTCGGGCGGCTTCTGCGGCGTACGAATAAGCCTGTGATCCTTGCAGTCAACAAGATTGACAGTTTCGACCGCGAGAATTTGATCTATGACTTTTATTCGCTCGGTCTTGGCGATCCGATTCCCATTTCAGCATCGAATGCGATGAATCTCGGCGACCTGCTCGATGCAATCGTCGCGGCATTTCCGGAGGAGATGAGCGACGGTGCTGAGTCCGACGAAATTGCAATCGCCGTTGTTGGGCGCCCGAATGTTGGCAAGTCCTCGCTTGTGAATCGTCTCCTCGGTGAGGAGCGCGTGATTGTCAGCGATGTGCCCGGGACGACGCGGGATGCAATCGACACGCATTTCACACGGGACGGAGCGAAGTATCTGCTCATCGACACGGCGGGGATGCGCCGCAAGGGGAAGATCAGCCTGCCCGTGGAGCGATACAGTGTGATGCGCTCCCTGCGCGCGATTGACCGTGCGGGTGTCGTCCTCATGGTCATCAACGCCGCCGAGGGTATTCTGGAACAGGATACGAAGATTGCGGGCTATGTCCACGAATCCGGCAAGGGCGTTATCATTGTTGTGAACAAATGGGATATTTTCCCTGAGAAGAACGATAAATCGACGCTGCGTTTCACAGATGATCTGCGCGAAAAGCTGGGCTTTCTCCAATATGCGCCGGTGCTCTATACATCAGCACTTACAGGTCAACGTGTTGAGCGCGTGACAGAGCTTGTCAAATACGTTGCAGAACAGCAGTCCATGCGCATCAAGACGAGTGTGCTCAACGAGCTGATTCGGGATGCGGTCTCGGTCAACCCGCCGCCGACAAAGAAAGGGAAGCAGCTCAAGATTCTCTTTGTCACGCAGGTGGGAATCACCCCGCCGACGTTCATCATATTTGTGAACGATCCCGAACTTATGCACTTTTCCTATCTGCGCTTCATTGAGAATCGTCTGCGCGAGAGTTTTGGCTTCGAGGGAACACCGCTTCGTCTTGTCGTACGTGCCCGCAAGGAGGAAGAGTGATGGCGGACTATCTTCTGACGGGCGTTCTCGCCTACCTGATTGGCTCGATTCCGAGCGGTTTGATTCTCGGGAAACTCTTCTGGCATACCGATTTGCGCCAATATGGGAGTCACAATATCGGTGCGACGAATGCGTGGCGAACACTTGGGAAAATTCCCGGCCTCATCGTCTTTCTTGCCGACAGTTTCAAGGGACAGGCGGGGGTTTTACTGGGGCTCTACCTCATTGATACGCCGCTTGCTGCGGTCATTGGCGGACTGTTTGCCATCATCGGGCACAGCTTTTCAATTTTTTTGCGCTTTCGCGGCGGCAAAGGCGTTGCTACGTCCCTTGGTGTCCTGACCATGCTGATGGGGAATGTTACCCTGCTTGTATTTGCCGTATGGCTTGCGATTGTCTATATGACACGCTATGTTTCACTTGGTTCTGTCGTGGCGGGATTTTTGACACCTATTCTTGCAGCACTTTTTTCTTATCCAATGGAGTACATTGTGTTTACCGTGATTGCGGCGTTTCTCGTCATTGTCCGCCATCGTGAGAACATCAAGAGACTGATGAATGGGACAGAGAATAAGATTTAGTCCGTGTTTTATTTGTTGATTGTGCTCGGATGTGGTATACTCAGACCGTTATAAAAGTCTTTCCATCCATTGGAGGAATCATTTATGAAAATTGATATGACGGGTGTCTATCTCGTTCGTGAGGAGATTTTGCCGAAGGCAATCAAAAAGACCATCCTCGCAAAGGAGCTTCTTCACAGTGGTGAAGTGCGGACGGTCAATGAGGCGGTTGCCAGGGCCAATCTCAGCCGAAGTGCCTATTACAAGTACAAGGATTATGTGTATTCGTTCTTCGATGCAACGCGTGATAAGATTGTCACGCTCTCCATGCTGCTCCGCCATCGGGGCGGCACGCTGCAGGCTGTTCTTCAGGTCATTGCTGAGGAGGGGGGGAGCGTCATGACGATCAATCAGGGGCTTCCTGCACGTGGAGCTGCGACGGTCAACATCTCCCTTGAGACAACAAAACTGCGCGACGGCTTGCAGACATTGTTGGAAAAGGTGGATGTGGTCGACGGTGTGGAAAAACTTGAGGTCATCGGACAGGCTTGACATGGGGGATAAAATTTGGTGAACACAATCAAAATTGCACTTCTCGGAGCAGGGACGGTTGGCTCAGGGGTAGTGCGTACACTCTCGATGAATGCGGATACGATCACGGAGCGCTGTGGTGCAGCTATTGAGATCAAGAAGATTCTCGTGCGCGATGCGAAAAAACATCGTCCGGAAGCCGCAGGAATTCCGCTGACCGATAACTTCGACGAAATTCTGAATGATGAGGAAATATCTGTCGTTGTTGAGGTCATGGGGGGGATTGCTCCTGCAAAGGATTATATGATGCGTGCAATGGCGGCGGGAAAGCACGTCGTAACGGCAAACAAGGATGTTATCGCTGAGCATCTCTCCGAACTTTATGCCGCAGCGGAAGCAAGCACCGTGGATTTTCTCTATGAGGCGAGTGTCGGCGGCGGTATCCCAATCATCAAACCGCTGAAGGAATGTCTGACGGCAAACAGCATCACGGAGATCATGGGCGTTGTCAACGGGACAACGAACTATATGCTGACGAAGATGACGGAAAAGCATATCAGCTATGATGCCGTTCTGCGCCGTGCACAGGAAAAGGGCTATGCGGAGGCAAATCCCTCGGCGGATGTGGATGGTCTCGATGCTGCACGCAAGGCGGCTATTCTTGCCTCACTCGCCTTTGATACGGTCATCGGCTTTGAGGATGTCTCCGTTGAGGGGATTTCACATATCACCGAGGACGACATTGAGTATGGTCTCAATCTAGGTTATGTCATCAAACTCCTCGCAGTCGGGCGCAACACGGAGGAGGGGATTGACGTCCGCGTCCACCCCGTCTTCCTGCCGAAGACGCATCCGCTTGCCTCGGTGAACGGGGTGTTCAATGCGATCTTTGTGCGCGGCAATGTCATCGGTGACGCCATGTTTTACGGGCGCGGTGCGGGTTCGCTGCCAACGGCGTCAGCGGTGGTTGCGGAT
>CALJPB010000322.1 GCA_937981305.1 uncultured Selenomonas sp. | reverse complement strand
ATCGGCGACGGCTCGATGTCGGGCGGCGAGGCACTCGAGGGGCTGAACGTCGTCGGCGAGATGAATACAAACTTCATCATCGTGTTCAACGACAACGGGCAGTCCATCGCCGAGAACCACGGCGGGATGTACCGCAAGTTCAAAGAGCTGCGCGAGACGGGCGGCACGGCGGAGGACAACCTGTTCCGTGCGATGGGGCTCGCCTACCGCTATGTCGCGGACGGCAACGACTGCGAGGCACTGATCGCCGCATTCTCCGAGGTCAAGGACAGCAAAAAGCCTGTCGTCGTCCACATCCACACGAAAAAGGGCAAGGGCTACAAGTTCGCCGAGGAAGATCCTGAGACGTGGCACTATCGGTCGGCGTTCGACATTGCGACGGGCGCACTGAAACATCCGTATACTGACCCGTACCAAGAGGCGACGAAGGACTTCCTCAAGGAGCAGGCAGAGACGAATCCGAACTTCGTCTTTCTCGCGGCGGGCACGATGGGCGGCATCGTCCTCAGCCCCGCCGAACGCGCGGCACTTGGCAGTCACTATGTCGATGTGGGCATCGCCGAGGAGCACGCCGTGGCGATGGCATCGGGACTCGCACGCAGCGGCGCACGTCCGATCTTCGGCACGTACAGCACCTTCTTCCAGCGCGTCTACGACCAGATGGCGCAGGATGTCTGCATCAACAACAACGCGGCGGTATTCCTCTCCGTCGGCGCGTCCATGTACTACATGAACGACGTGACGCACCTCGGCTTCTATGACATCCCCATCTTCTCCAACATCCCGAACCTCGTTTTTCTCGCGCCCGCCGGGCTCGACGAGTACAGGGCTGTGCTGCGCTGGGCGGTCGCGCAAACACGGCATCCCGTCATGATCCGTATGCCGGTCGGCGGCTATGACGAGAGCCCGTACCCCGTACGCACGGACTACAGCGACCTCAACACATATCAGGTTGTCACAGAGGGTGCGGAGGTCGCCATCATCGGCGCGGGGAATTTCGCGCAGCTCGCCTCGGCAGCTGCGGCAGAGCTGGAAAAGGAAGGCATTCGGGCAACCGTCATCAATCCGATCTTCCTCTCGGGACTCGACACGGCGCTCCTCGAACGCCTCAAGGAAAAGCACCGCCTCATCCTCACCCTCGAGGACGGCATCCTCGACGGCGGCTTCGGGCAGAAGATCGCCGCGTACTACGGCATGGACACGCAGATCCGTGTCCGCAACTACGGGCTTACAAAGGTATTCCACGACCGCTACGATGCCGCAGAGCTCGCGCGGGCGCATCATCTCACCGCCGCACAGATTGCAGCAGATACGCTGACGGCATGGAAGGGCTGACGGACAGCGTCGCTCACCGTATTCGCTGCGTCCCGAGCCTCCCCCGCCTGCGGGGGGACCGCGTGAGCGGTGGAACGGGCGAACTACATATCTCATTGCCGCAGACAGACGAACACAAGGGGAGATTTTATGAAGAACGTACTCATCATCTCAGGACATCCCGAACTGCGGGACAACTCATTTGCGAACAAGATCATCCTGGAGGATCTGGAAAGTCTGCTGCCCACCGCAGCATTTGACCTCCTCAGCGACCTCTATCCCGACTATCGGATCGACGTGGAGGCGGAGCAGAAAAAACTTGCCGCCGCAGATATCATCGTCCTTCAGTTCCCGATCTTTTGGTACAGTATGCCCGCCCTCCTCGCAAAGTGGATGGAGGATGTATTCGTCCACGGGTTCTCGCACGGCGCGACGGGCAGGGCGCTCACCCACAAAAAACTCCTCCTCTCCTTCACCACAGGCGCGCCCGCGAGCGCATACGATGCCGCGTTCCCCGTGGAGGCGATGGCGGAACGCTTTGTCCGGACGGCGGGGCTCACCGGCATGGACTACGTCGGTTTCATCTACACGGGCGGGGTATCGTACAGTCTGCGTGCGGATGCAGAAAAACGCTCGGAGATGGCGGCTGCAGCGCACGCCCATGCCACGCGTCTGTTTGAAAAGATCCAATCGCTCGCCTGAATCCACAACTTCATCCAGGACTGTCGTCACGTACGGCAGCCCTTTTTTGTTTCCTTTCTTTTTATTTTTTCCTTAATGATGATATTTTCTTAGAATTTATGCTATAATGTAGGATAACATTATTATGTGTCAATGGAGGGCTTTTCCCTTGTATCTTGAGAACATCAACGCGCCTGCGGACATACGGAGCTATACGGCGGAGCAGCGCTGCATCCTCGCACGCGAAATGCGCGAGGCACTCATCAAACGCACAAGCCTCATCGGCGGCCACATCGGACCGAACCTCGGGATCATCGAAGCGACCATCGCACTCCACACGGTGTTCGATGCACCGCGCGACAGGATCGTATTCGATGTCTCCCATCAGTGCTACCCGCACAAGATGCTCACGGGACGTGTCGGCGCATACGTCAACGAGGCGGAGTACCACGATGTCTCCGGGTTTACCAACACCGACGAGAGCGCACACGACCTCTTTAACATCGGGCACACCGCGACGGGCATCAGTCTCGCCTCGGGGCTTGCCAAGGCGCGCGACCTCGCGGGCGGCACAGAGAACGTCGTCGTCGTCATCGGCGACGGTGCGCTCTCGGGCGGCGAGGCGCTGGAGGGGCTGAACGTCGTCGGCGAGATGGGCACGAACTTCATCATCGTCTTGAACGACAACGACCAATCCATCTCCGAGAACCACGGCGGTATGTACCGCAAATTCAAAGAACTGCGCGAGACGGGCGGCGCGGCGGAGGACAACATCTTCCGTGCGATGGGGCTCGCCTATCGCTACGTCGCGGACGGCAACGACACGGAGGAACTGATCCGCGTATTCTCCGAGGAAAAGGACACGGATCGCCCCATCGTCATCCATATCCACACGCAGAAGGGCAAGGGACTCTCCTTTGCCGAACGTGACCCCGAGGGCTGGCATCGCCACGCTCCCTTTCACATCGAGACCGGCATTGCGAAAAAGGAAAGCACGCCCGATCCGTACGCCGTCGCGACCGTGGATTTCGTCCTCGAAACGGCGCGGCAGAACCCGAACTTCGTCTACCTCTCGGCGGGCATCGTCGGCGGCATCAACCTCAGCCCCGCCGAACGCGCACAGCTCGGCAGCCAGTACCTCGATGTCGGCATCGCCGAGGAGCACGCCGTGGCGATGGCATCGGGACTCGCACGCGGCGGCGCACGTCCGATCTTCGGCACGTACAGCACGTTCTTTCAGCGCACCTACGACCAGATGGCGCAGGATGTCTGCATCAACCGAAATCCCGCCGTCTTTCTCGCGACGGGCACATCACTCTACCGCTCAACGGACGTGACACACCTCGGCTTCTACGACATCTCGATTTTCTCCAACATCCCGAACCTCGTCTATCTCGCGCCGACGAGCGTCGCGGAGCACATCGCCGTCCTGCGCTGGGCGGTGGAGCAGACCACACATCCCGTCATGATCCGTATGCCGTTTACAGGCTATGCGGAGAGCCCCTATCCCGTACGCACGGACTACAGTGAGCTGAACCGCTCCATCGTCGTACGCGAGGGCAGAGATGTCGCACTCATCGGTGTCGGCAACTTCGCCGCACTCGCATCCGAGGCGGCGGACGAGCTCGCGCACGAGGGCATCCGCGCGACCGTGGTCAATCCGCTCTATCTCTCGGGTCTCGATACGAAGCTGCTCACCTCCCTCGCCGCGAACCACCGCCTCATCCTCACCATCGAGGACGGGATTTTGGAGGGCGGCTTTGGGCAGAAGGTCGCGGCGTTCTACGGCGGTATGGCAGACATCCGCGTCAAGAACTACGGGCTGCCGAAGGCGTTCTTCAACCGCTACGACCCCAATGCACTCGCACGCGAGTACCACCTCACCGCGCCCCAGATTGCGGCGGACGTACTGCGGGAGATGCGGTAAAGGCAGCCGCTCAAAAAACACTTGCATTTTTCTCCGCTGTGCAGTATAATATCCCTTGTCAGTCACGGGGACGTAGCTCAGCTGGGAGAGCACCAGGTTCGCAATCTGGGGGTCGAGAGTTCAATCCTCTTCGTCTCCACCATCATTGACTATGTACGGAGGAATCCATCTGGATCCCTCCGTTTTTGCATATGGAGGGACACAAGATGTTTCACAAAATGCGCCGCACGGCGCAGCAGCTGACCTACGAGGAGGCGGAGGCAGTCCTCCTGCGCTGCTCGGCGGGCGTGCTTGCACTCACAGGCGACAAGGCATTCCCCTACGCCGTCCCCCTCAGCTACGTCTACGACGGCGAGCACATCTATTTCCACAGTGCGACCGAGGGGCACAAGATCGACGCGATCCAACGGAATCCGAACGCCTCCTTTGCCGTCATCGATCAGGACGAGGTCATTCCCGAGAAGTACACGACCGCCTACCGCAGTGTCGTCGTCTTCGGCAGCATCCGCATCATCGAGGACGAGGGAGAAAAACGCAGTGCCGTCCGCAAGCTCGCCGTGAAATACGCGCCGGACAATACCGAGCAGCAGCACGCGGCGGAGATTGACGGCGCGTGGAAGCGTTTCTGTATGCTCGAGATGAGCATCGCCCACATGACGGGCAAGGTCGGGAGCGCACTGGTTGCGAAGAAGTAACATATACAAATCGGTCACGTATGCGCGTGGCCGATTTTTTTAATGGGATCTACAATTCCACACCGTCCTCAACAACATCACATCAACGGATACTTTTTCACCTCCTATAGATTTTCATTGACAGGCAGTATGAAATCCCTTATTCTGTGAGCATGAATATTATTTTCTTTTAACTGCTGCATAGCATATTCACAGAAAGGGGAACTCGTTGCCGATCCGATCTCTGCTCGCCTCACCGCTTGCGCTCTCCATCCTGCTCGCCTTGATCGCCGTCTGCGCGGTCTCGGCTGGCAGTGTCTCCGTTGCACCATCCGACACGCTCGCCATCATCACTGCGAAACTCGCGGGACGCGTTCCCGCCGTCGATCCCGCCGTGACGGACATCATCTGGTCGCTGCGCGTGCCGCGCGTCCTGCTCGCGATGACGGCAGGTGCGGGACTCGCACTCGCGGGCGTCGTCATGCAGGCGAGCGTGCAGAATCCGCTCGCAGAACCCTTTATCCTCGGCATCGCCTCGGGCGCGTCCGTCGGCGCGACGCTTGCGATCCTCATCGGCTCTGCGGCGATTCCCTTCGGCGTACCGGGAGCGGCGTTCGTCGGCGCAATCCTCGCCACACTCGCCGTGCTCATGCTCGCGGGGATGCACCGCCGCGTCTCGACGGTAAAGCTCGTGCTTGCGGGCGCAGCGATCAGCGCACTCTGCGTCGCGGCGACGAACTTCATCGTCTACATGGCGGCGGATGCGGAGGGTATGCAGTCGGCGGCGTTCTGGACGATGGGCTCGCTCGCAGATGCGAAGTGGCACAGCCTCTTCCTGCCCGTCCTCATCGTCTCGGCGCTCATCGTCTACTTCCTCTCGCAGCTGCGCACGCTCGACGTGCTGCTCCTCGGCGAGGAGCTCGCCGTGACCCTCGGCATTGACGCGAGTGCAAAACGCCGCCGCTACATGGCGCTGCTCGCGCTCCTCACGGGCGTGCTCGTCGCGACCTGCGGCATCATCGGCTTCGTCGGACTCGTCGTCCCCCATCTCGTGCGCTCCTTCACGGGTGCCTCGCATCGCCGCCTGCTCCCCGCCGCGCTCCTCGTCGGCGCGATCTTCCTCGTCGTCGCCGACCTCCTCGCGCGCACCCTGCTGCCCGCAGGTGATCTGCCGATCGGCATCATCACGGCACTCATCGGCGCGCCGCTCTTCATGAAGCTGCTCTTCGGCAGCGGCGGAAATTTCGGAGGTTCGCGATGAAGACCATTCACATCGAAAATCTGAAATTCCGCATCGGCGCCAAGGAAATCCTCCACGGCATCACCGCCGATCTCCCGACTGACCGCTTCGTCGCCCTGCTCGGGCCGAACGGCTGCGGCAAGTCCACCCTGCTCAAGCATCTCTACCGCGTGCACGCGGTACAGGAGGGGCGTGTCACGATGGACGATACCCCGCTCGCAGAGATTCCGCTGCGCGCGGCGGCGCAGGAGATCGGCGTCATGGGGCAGTTCCACGCCGTCGACTTCGATTTCAGCGTCGAGGAGATCGCCCTCATGGGGCGCGCCCCGTACAAGGAGAGCTTCGAGGACGACACGGAGGAGGACTATGCGCTCGTCCGCGCCGCACTCGAACGCGTCGGCATGGCGGACGCCGCCGCACGCTCCTTCAACGAGCTCTCGGGCGGCGAGCAGCAGCGCGTCATGCTCGCGCGCGTCCTCGTGCAGGAGCCGCAGCTGCTCATCCTCGATGAGCCGACCAACCATCTCGATATCAAATATCAGCTGCATATACTAGAGCTGGTCAAAGGCCTGAACATCGGCGTGATCGCCGCCCTCCACGACCTCAATCTCGCCGCCATGTACGCCGACCTCATCGTCGTCATGAAGGCGGGGCGCATCGAGCGCATCGGAACGCCGAACGAAATCATCACGGAGGAAATGCTCGCGCATATCTACGGCGTGAACGCAAACGTGACCTACGATGCGGCGGGGCTTCCGCTCGTCGACTACCGTACGGAGCAAATACAATGAATGCCGCACGACAGAATTCGGGGCGCATTCTGAGACGCTTCGGCAACGCCCTGAGACTCCTGCCCTTTCTCGCGTGTGCCGTGCTCGTTCTCGCGCTCTCCATGCGCGACGGGCGCGGCACACAGGCGGCAGAGCCGATCACGGACGGCATCTCATATATGACGAGCGACAGCGAGGGGCGCCCCACCGACTTCACACTTTCGCATACGCCTGAGCGCGTGCTTGTCTCCTATCCGGGTGCAACGGAGCTGCTGATCGACCTAGGTCTCACGGATCGTATCATCGGCACGGTTGCGCCCTACGGCGCGGAGCCGCCTGCCTACAGAGACGCCTATGCCGCCCTCCCGATTCTCAGCGCGCCCTATGTGCCAAGCCGCGAGGAGCTCACGGCACTCCGCTCCCGCACGGATGCGAAGTGGGTCTTTGTCAGCCCTGCGGCGGATTTTCGCGCGGACGGTGCGAAGACGGGCAAGTACATCCTCGGCGGCGAGGAGCTGACGCTGAGCGGCGCGGGCGAGAGTGTCATCAGCTACGCAGACTATGCGCTCGGCATGGTCGATC
>CALJPB010000321.1 GCA_937981305.1 uncultured Selenomonas sp. | reverse complement strand
CGCGCGGCGTGCAGGCGGTGCTCCAGAAGTACAAGGAGCTGCAGGACATCATCGCCATCCTCGGCATGGAGGAGCTCTCCGACGAGGATAAGCTCACCGTCTCGCGTGCGCGTAAGATCCAGCGTTTCCTCTCGCAGCCGTTCGCGGTCGCAGAGGTCTTCACCGGCTCGCCCGGCAAGTACGTTGCACTCAAGGACACGATCCGCGGCTTCCGCGAAATCCTCGACGGCAAGTACGACGAGCTCCCCGAGGCTGCCTTCTACATGGTCGGTGGCATCGAAGAGGCGATCGAAAAGGCGAAGAAGCTCAAAGAGGAGGAGTAACGGATGGCGACCATCAAGCTGGAGATTGTATCTCCCGACCGCATGGTCTACGCCGCCGATATCGACATGCTCATCGCCCGCTCCACGGGCGGCGAGATCGGCATCCTGCCGAAGCACATCCCCCTCGTCACGGGACTTCAGCCGCATGCCATGAAGATTCATGTCGATGCCAAGGAACAGCTCATCGCTGTGGCGGGCGGCTTCATGGAGGTCACACCCGAGAAGATCACCGTTCTCGCAACTGCTGCGGAGGAGCCGATCGACATCGACATCAACCGCGCACAGCGCGCCTACGAGCGCGCACAGGAGCGTCTGCAACTCCTGCGCGAGAGCCCCGATACACAAGGCGGCATCATCGACGAACAGCGTGCCACCCTCGCCCTCAAGCGCGCCATGGCGCGCCTGCAGACGGCAAAGGCTCCAACACCCGGAGCGTAAGATTTGCAATGGAAACGCCCCAACCGCATTGGCTGGGGCGTTTTTGTGTTGGAGAATCTGTATAAACTATGGTATAATTATCCCATTCCAGAAAGGCGGTGCATCATGCCACAGATTATTCCCATCAAGGATCTCAAGGATACCGCGCGCATCTCGGAGATGTGCCACGCGAGTGACGAGCCGATCTACGTCACGAAGAACGGCTACGGTGACATGGTCTTTATGAGTATGGAGACGTACGAAAATATGCAGGAGCGGGGACATATCTATCGCGAGATTGCTCGTGCCGAGGAGGATATTGAGGCGGGGCGGACGTATGACGCACGCGAAGCACTTGCCCGCACGAAACTGAAATATGCGCTATAGACTTATTGTTCCGGCGTATGTGAATGAGCAGATCGATACGTGCATTGCGTACATCGCACAGACACTATGCAATCCCGATGCAGCACGCAGCGTCTTGGATGATGTTGCAGTCGTCTATGAGCGATTGGAACATCTGCCGGAAGCCTTTCCGCTATGTCGTGATACCTGCCTCCGGGCAAAGGAATATCGGAAGATAGCCCTCCCGCATCATAACTATCTTCTCATTTATCGTATTGAGGAGCGCATCGTCTACATCGTCGGATTCTTTCATATGCGTGAAAATTATCGGGACAAGTTGTAATTCAATATTATATATAGAAAGGAGGCACCTATGAGTCTTGCCAACTACCGCACATCCATCATTCTCGCCGTCACGTTTACGCTCCTGCTCTCGATGTTCTGGTTCTATCAGGACTTTGCATTCATCGTATTCCTCTCGCTGCTCCTACAGCTCCTCCTAAAGCCCGTCGTGGACTTCATGGAGGCGCGGCGGATGCCGCGCTCGGTTGCGTCGGCAATCGCCATCATCGCCTTCATCCTCGTGCTCGCCGCACTCGCGAGCATCATCTCGCGCTCCGTCCTTCCGTCCTTCCAGCGGTTTGTCGCGGAGCTGCCGACCATCGGTCAGAGCCTGCAGCAGCTTCCCATTCTCTCGGACACCGACTTCCTCCAAGATGAGTTTGTGAACATCCTCGACCGCCTCCGCAGCGTCGGCACGGAGGTCGTGCGTGCCTCACTCTCCTTCCTGCTCGTCGCATTCGGGAAGGTGATGGACTTTGTCATTATCATCTTTGTATCGTTCTATCTTCTGAAGGATGGCCTCACGATCAAACTTTGGCTCGCCGATCTCTTTCCGCACACAGCGCGGCGGCGTGTCCTCCGCCTCTTTGACACCCTGCTCATCGCACTGCGCGCCTACATTTGCAGTCAGCTCGTCATGTGTGTTATCACGGGCGTCGTCGTCTTCGCCTATTTCAACCTGATGGAGCTGCCGTACGCCTCGGTCTTTGCCCTCCTATCGGGCATCAGCGAGTTTGTCCCCGTGCTCGGCCCCACCGTCGCCTCGACTCTCGGCACGCTCATGACCGCCGCAGCAGCGCATGAGCTCACCGTGCAGACCGCACTCTTCTACGTCGCGCTTACGCAGGTCAACCACAACATTGTCTATCCCGCCCTCGTCGGCAAAAGCCTCCACCTCCACCCCGTCGCCGTCATCCTCGGTGTCGTCTTCGGCGGCGAGATCCTCGGCGCGGCGGGAATGTTCCTCGCCGTCCCCTTCATCGTCATCGTCAAGATCGTCATCACCGACATCTACCGCGACCGGCAGGAGATGAAGGCTGAGGAGGCTTCGGATTCATAACGATCGGCATATACGAAACCGCCCTTGCACAGCGTGCAGGGGCGGTCTTTATGTGGGAAAATACGATTTTACACCGCAGCGAGTGCTTCCTCAAGATCCCCGAGCAGGTCGTCGATGTGCTCGATGCCGATGGAGAGGCGCACCGTGCCCTCGCCGATGCCGGAGGCGGCGAGTTCCTCCGCGCTCATCTGGGAGTGCGTGGTCGTCGCAGGATGGATGACGAGGGACTTCACGTCCGCGACGTTCGCGAGGATAGAGAAGAGCTTCAGATGGTCGATAAAGCGGTATGCCGCCTCGCGTCCACCCGCGATGTCGAACGTGAAGATGGAGATGCCGCCGTGCGGGAAGTAACGCTTGTAGATTTCATGGTCAGGGTGATTGGGCAGGGAGGGATGATTGACCTTCGCCACCTTCGGGTGCTTCGCGAGGAAGTCCACCACTTTCAGCGCATTCTCCACATGACGCTCGACGCGCAGCGACAGTGTCTCAAGCCCGTGGATGAACGTGAACGCGTTGAACGGCGAGATTGCCGCGCCCGTGTCGCGCAGGATGAGCGCACGGATG
>CALJPB010000320.1 GCA_937981305.1 uncultured Selenomonas sp. | reverse complement strand
TCAAGCATGGTCTCGAACCAGATGCGGAACGCTTCCTGATCCGCTGCCTCCGCATCCCTGTAGTCATAGACCTCACGGTCGATGAAGAAGATGCCGAACATCGACCCCGCCTGATGTGCACAGATCGGAACACCCGCATCCTTTGCCGCACGCTGCCAGCCGAGCAACAGATCCTTCGTCTTGATCGTCAGCTCGCGGCTGTAGTCTGCTCTGCCCTCCTCGGGCTCTGCTGTAAGGATCTTCAGCGTCTCGATGCCCGCTGTCATCGCGAGCGGGTTTCCCGAGAGCGTGCCCGCCTGATAGACGGGACCCGCCGGTGAGACGCACTCCATGATCTCGCGACGTCCGCCGTATGCGGCAACGGGAAGCCCGCCGCCAATGATCTTGCCGAGACAGGTGAGGTCAGGACGAATGCCGTACGCTGCCTGTGCACCGCCGAGCGAGGCACGGAATCCGCACATGACCTCATCGAAGATCAGAAGTGCACCGTGCTTCTCCGTGAGTTCACGCAGCAGGGAGAGATAGCCCTGACGAGGCAGGACAAGCCCCATGTTGCCCGCAACCGGCTCGACGATAACTGCGGCGATGTGCTCCCCCTCGCGCTCCATGACGGAACGAATGGCATCCTCATCGTTGTACGGAACGGCAATTGTATCGGCGGCAGTCCCCTTCGTCACGCCCGGCGAACTCGGCACGCCAAACGTCGCCATCCCCGAGCCGGCACTGACGAGCAGACTGTCGCTGTGTCCATGGTAACAGCCAACGAACTTCACAATCTTGTCGCGCCCCGTATAACCGCGTGCAAGACGAAGGGCACTCATCGTCGCCTCCGTCCCCGAGTTCACCATGCGAATGACCTCAATGGACGGATAGACGGTCTGCACGAGCTTTGCGAGCTCCGTTTCGAGGAGCGTCGGTGCACCGTAGCTTGTACCGCGTGTCACGGCTTTCTGGAGAGCCTTTACCACCTGCGGATGGGCGTGACCGACAACCATCGGCCCCCATGAGCCGACATAGTCGATGTATTCGTTCCCGTCGATATCGTAGATTTTCGAGCCTTTGGCGCAGGCGATAAAGAGCGGATTCCCGCCCACATTCGCAAAGGAGCGGACGGGGCTGTTCACGCCGCCCGGCATATGCTGCTTCGCCTCGGCAAAGGCGGCCTTCGATTGTTCTGTACTCCGCATAGCAAACCTCCTTATGCACTGAGCCAAGCAGCGGCATCCATCGCATGGTAGGAAATGATGATCTTTGCGCCGGCACGCTTCATGCTCGTGAGCGTTTCCAGGACAATGCGCTGCTCATCAATCCAGCCGTTTGCAGCGGCGGCTTTTACCATCGCATATTCGCCGCTGACATTGTAGACGGCGATTGGGCGATCTGTCGCCTCATAGACCTGTCGCACGACATCCAGATAGGCGAGCGCGGGCTTCACCATGATGATATCCGCTCCCTCCTGCACGTCGAGAGCCGCTTCTTTCAGCGCTTCACGTACATTTGCGGGATCCATTTGATACTGGCGACGGTCACCGAAGGAGGGTGCACTGTCCGCTGCGTCGCGGAAAGGTCCGTAGTAGCCCGAGGCATACTTTACCGCATAGCTCATGATGCTCGTATTGACAAACCCCTCCGCGTCGAGC
>CALJPB010000319.1 GCA_937981305.1 uncultured Selenomonas sp. | reverse complement strand
CTCGTTGCGTATTTCATTGTCGGGATGATGGATCAGATTGATCATTTGTTCGAGGGGATTTCCACCATGGATGAACGCATTGAGGTGTTCGGTGCGTTTGTGGATGCGGAATCGATCAATGCACGTGGATATCTGGTTGCAGATGATGTCGTGACGAAACTCGGCATGGTTGCCATTGTATTTCACGGAGAATCTTTGGATGTGCATGTTGTCCGTAATTTCGGCTGGAATCCCCTTGGTCGCGAGATTGTAGCCACACGTGTCGATGGCTGTAAGCTCATGGAGCTCGACGGAGATACGCCGCTCAAGATCTATGAACGCTATTTCGGGATCCGAGGGGATGGGGATTTCAGTGCGGATGCCGCACTCTTTCCGCTCTGCTTCACCGAGGAGGACGGATCTGTGTCAGCGCGTGTTCCAATTAAGATTGAGGAAGGGTCGGGGGCACTGACCTTCGGCGTTCCCATGCAGGCGGGGACAAAGTTTCGTCTTGCTTATGGGGATCCCTATGGGATCCTTTCGAAGGCGGCGGAGAATACGCGTCAAATGACGGAGTTTTCGCCGCAGGCTGTTCTTGGGACGGCGTGTGTCGGACACTACCTCCTGCTCGGCGATGATGTCGTGACGGAGATGACACCGTGTACCGGTTTTCCGTCGTCAACGGTATTCGCCTTTGGCGAGGTGCGTCGTGTGGGACGGCGTGTGTCAACGGCGCATTTGAATGTTTTGCTCGTTGGTATGAAGGAAGACCCGGGCTACGTCAGGAAGGTTCCGCTTCAGACGAAACGTGTGGCGCATCTTTCCTACAATCGGAAGATGCTTGCGTTTATGTCTCATTTCATCCGTGTTTCGGAGGAGGAGCTCTATACGGCGAATCAGCGACTCAGTCAGCTTGCAAGCCGTGATGCTCTCACAAATCTCTTGAACCGCCGCGAGATGGAGCGTGTCCTGAAAGAGGCGGTTGCATACGCACAGGAACATCGCACCCCGCTCTCGGTTATTCTTATGGACATTGACCATTTCAAAGGTGTCAATGACACCTATGGGCATGATATGGGGGACAAGGTGATCCTTACCGTAGCGGATGCCATCTCCCGTACGATTCGCGGATCGGATTCCGGCTGCCGTTGGGGCGGCGATGAGTTCTTCATCATTCTCGCAGGAGCGTCGCTTGCGGTTGCGGGGCGGGTCGGGGAGCGCATTCGTCGGACGGTGGAGAGCTCGCAGATGCCGTTTGATCGAAACGTTACCGTCAGCGTCGGGGTCGCCATGTTGGATGTGGAACGGGATAGCGAACTCCAGCTGTTCAAGAATGCAGATGAGGCTCTCTATCAGGCGAAGGAAGCCGGACGCAATGCGGTCTATGCACTGGGTCTTGGGCGTGTCAATGGTGTGGACTAGAATTTTGGGGAGACGGTGCAATGTTTGACTTTTTGCGTAAGTTTGCGAGGGGACGTAATGCGCGTGCCAAAAGCGAACAGGCACGCCCCGGTGTTCAGTTGCTTGCGTCCGTTCTTGTCTGCTTTCCGGAGATCGAGGCTGTTTCCTACGAGCCCGAGAAAGCATTTTTAACGATGGATTTTGTTGTGCGCACCAGGATTCCTCCCGCAGAGATTGAGGCGTTTGCGGCGTTTCTCGCCGAGAGTATTGAGACCTATCATGCCCTTGAGGACAGTGTGGCGAGTGATATGGACTTTTCCTACGAGCAGCACGACGAACTCACGATGCTGCATCTTGCACGGCGTATGGATGAACTGTCAGAACGTGAGCTGAGTCTTATCGTTCAGCTCTTGAAGGAGCGCTTTGCTGAGACTCTTCTCGTTGATCCGCATGGAGTGGAGGCCCCGGATACAGAGTTTCGGATG
>CALJPB010000318.1 GCA_937981305.1 uncultured Selenomonas sp. | reverse complement strand
CCTTCGTCCGGAGGTAACACTGGACGATGTGATTGTCCGCACACCGCATGATATACAGTACATTTCAGGTGGCTCAGGGATTGAAAAGGCGCTTGAATACGATCATGCAGAGAAGCTGTTGCTCCGGCAAAAACTTGCGGACTGCGCCGCGCGTGCCGACCTGATTCTCGTCGATACGGGGGCGGGACTTGGGCGCAACGTCATGGACTTTATCCTGGCCGCCGACGAGGTGCTCCTCGTGACGACACCGGAGCCAACGTCGCTTACCGATGCCTATGCCGTGATGAAGGCATACAGCATCTATGCCGCACAGAAAAATCTGCGCCTCATCATCAACAGGGTCTACGAGCCAAAGGAAAGCCGTGAAGTGGCACAGAAACTACAGCGCGCTGCCGACAAGTTCCTGCATATGCCGGTGGACTGCCTTGGCTATGTATTCGAGGACACGGCAGTGACCAAGGCGGTACGCAGACAGATGCCGCTTCTTCGGGCAGAGCCCGGGGCGGCGGCGGCACGGTGCATTGATGCGCTGGCAGAATCTCTGATCACGGGCGGGGAAATGAACATCAAACGTGGTTGGAAAGGTTTTTTACAGCAAATTTTCAAGTTTTGAGCATTACCAAGGAGGATATTTCAGATGGCGGGCGAATTGGTACAGGCAAGGAGTGTTTTGGCAATCGGGCAGAGGCTGGAACTATTCTTTGAAAACAACGAGGAAGGCACCTCCGGCTATACGAGCCGTGTAGAGGACATTATCAAGGACGAACTCGTTGTCGCTATGCCGCTTGATGAACGACGCGTTCCGGTCATCCCGCGCGTCGGAGAGAACCTCTATGTACTTGCCGGCGGAGAAGGCTGTCATTTTCGGTTTTTCAGTGTACACCGCAGCCACGGTATGCACGAAGGGCGGATTCCCGTGCTGCATATTTCCATTCCGGATGTTGCGGAGCGTTTCCAAAAGCGTGGGCTCTTTCGAATCAAGGTGAATCTCACCGCGACCGTACGCCTTGTTGACAGTGAGGGAAAGATTGATGCACCCAAACGGACACCTCTTGTTGACCTGAGCGGAAGCGGTCTCGCCTTTGCGTGGACGCAGAAAGTGGCGCTGGATTCCGATGCCGCGCTTGAGATCAACGACATCCCCGGTGTCGGGACGATCGAACTAATGACGCGTGTCATGCGCTGCACACGTGTCGAGCGCGACGGCGGCTCGCCGATCTATCATATCGGCGTTCAGTTCCAGGGCATTTCTCGCAGCATGAGGGACAAGATCATCCGCTATCTGTTCCAGGTGCAGCGTGCTCAAGTGGAGCGCGTAAAACATGACTGACGCAAGGAAAAAAATCCTCACCTCGTGCGGAAGAGGAGCACCCCATTCGCGCCTTGTGGTTATCGGTTCCTCGACGGGCGGACCGCAGGCACTGCAAACGGTCATTACAGGACTTACGGAGCACTTTCCATGCCCGGTTGTCGTTGTTCAGCATATGCCGGCGGGGTTTACAAATGCTCTGGCCAATCGTCTGAACAGTGTTGCGCGTGTGAGCGTACGCGAGGCGCAGGATGGCGACCTGCTCGAGGCGGGGTGCGTCTACATTGCGCCGGGAAATTATCATTTGCGGATTCTGCATGAAGCAGGTGTACGACGCATTGCCCTCAGTGATGAACCACCTGTTGGCAACCATCGCCCCGCAGTCAATGTGATGTATGACTCCGTCGCACATCTGGGGAAAGATGTCGTTGCCGTGATTCTCACGGGAATGGGCAGCGACGGGCGCGAAGGGATGCGCAAGATCAAGGAAAATGGAGGCTACTGCATTGCGCAGGACGAAGCTACCTGTGTTGTATACGGAATGCCAAAGTCCGTGATCGACGCAGGGCTGGCCGATGAGATATGCCCATTGTCGCGGATCGCAGGTGCGATTGAGGCGGCTGTGAGAAGATAGGAAATAGGGGGAATATCAATGGATAACCAGTATATGGACATGTTCCTGGATGAGTCGCATGAGCATTTGCAATCTCTCAACGAAGGACTCTTGCGCCTTGAGGAGAACATGGAGGAGATCAGCGCCGTCAATGACATCTTCCGCAATGCACACACCCTCAAGGGCATGTCGGCAACCATGGGATTTGCTAAGATCGCCGAACTCACGCATGAGATGGAGGATGTTCTGGATCTCGTCCGCAAGGAGCAGCTCAAGCTCAATGAGGACATCATGGACACGCTGTTCAAATGTCTGGACTCGCTCGAACAGATGGTGGACAGCGTCGGCAACGGCGAGGCGGAAGATGTCGTCGATGTCTCGGATCTCGTCGCGAAACTCAGTTCCATCTCTAAGGGAACTCCTGCACCAGCAGCTGCCCCTTCGGCGGCACCAGCACCTGCCGCTGCTGGTGCCGCCGAAGGATCGAGCCTTGATCTCGATGACATTGATCTCGATGTCATGAAGAAGGCAAAAGAAGCAGGTATGAACCTGTTCCATATCAAGGTTACCTTGATGGAGACCTGTGTCCTCAAGGCGGCACGCTCTGTCATGGTCATGCACGCGCTCGATGAAATCGGTGATGTCATCAAGAGCATCCCCCCTGCCGAGGATCTTGAGCAGGAGAAGTTCGAGCGCAGCTTTGACGTGCTCATTGCTACGAGCAGCGATGCCGAGGCTGTACAGAATGCCGTGGATACGGTGTCTGAGATTGAGGACATTGCGGTTCGTCCGGTCGATCCGGATAAGGTCGTCAAGGAGGCGGCACCAGCTGCTGCGGCAGCGCCCGCAGCGGCGGCATCTGCGCCAAAGGCGGCACCCGCAGCCAAAAAAGAGGCGGCAAAGCCCGCTGCAGCTCCTGCGAAAAAGCAGCATCAGAGCCAGAGCGTCCGCGTGGACATCGAAAAACTCGATACGCTCATGAACCTCATGGGCGAACTTGTCATCAACAAGGTGCGTCTGGAACAGATCGGTCAGACACATCGACTGGCTGATCTTATGGAGACGCTCGAGCAGATGGATCGTGTGACGGGCGATCTGCAGAACATCGTCATGAAGGTGCGCATGGTTCCGGTCAGTGCCGTGTTCAACCGCTTCCCGCGCATGGTGCGCGACGTATCGAAGGAACTCGGCAAGGACATCAACCTCACGATCGAGGGCGAGGAGACCGAGCTCGACCGTACCGTTATCGACGAGATCGGCGATCCGATCATGCACCTGCTGCGCAACTCGCTCGACCACGGCGTTGAGCATCCCGACGACCGTGAGAAGAAGGGCAAGCCGCGCACGGGTGAGGTCGGACTCATCGCGCGTCACGAGGGAAATAACGTCGTCATCATGGTCACGGACGACGGTGCGGGCATCGACGCCGAAAAGATTCGCGCAAAAGCTGTGGAGAAGGGTCTCTACACGCAGGAGGAAGCTGACGCACTTTCCGATACGGATGCTGTGCGCATCATCTTTGCGCCGGGATTCTCCACGGCTGATCACATCACGGACATTTCGGGTCGCGGCGTGGGCATGGACGTCGTGCGCAGCAAGATCGAGTCTTTGGGCGGTCACGTCGATGTTGAGACGAAGATTGATGAAGGCTCGGTATTCAAAATCAAATTGCCGCTGACGCTCGCCATCATCCAGGCTCTCCTCGTCAAGGTGCAGGAGGAGATGTATGCGATTCCTCTCGGCTCGATCGACAGCACGATCAACATCCATCCGGATGACATCAAGACGGTGCAGAATCAGGCCGTCATCGTACTGCGCGGGCAGATCATCCCGATCATCAACCTCGGCACGGCGCTGCAGGTGCCGCGCACGACGGACGAGGACAACGACGACATCTTCGTCGTCGTCGTGTATGTCGGCGAGCGCAAGGCGGGCATCGTCGTAGACAACCTTATCGGTCAGCAGGAAATCGTCATCAAGACGCTCGGAAAACTCCTTTCCGGACTCAAGATCTTCTCCGGAGCCACCGTGCTCGGAGATGGCCGTGTCGCCTTGATTTTGGATGTCGGTACGGTCGTGCAGCAGTAAGGGGGAGGATTAGACATGGCTAAGGAAATAAAGGGTATTCAATTAGGAAAAGAGGAAGTCAAATTGTCCCTGTTTG
>CALJPB010000317.1 GCA_937981305.1 uncultured Selenomonas sp. | reverse complement strand
GCGGTGGATCGGCAGGGCAACGACATCGGTCGGCAGTACCGCTCGGGCATCTACTATGTGCCGCATACAGACGGCGGTGAGAGCGATGATGTGCGCGTGATCCAAGCATCCCTCGACGCCCTGCAAAAGCACATCGGCAAGCCCGTCGCGATTGAGGTGGAACCGATTGTGAACTTCTACCGTGCCGAGAACGATCATCAGGAATACCTCGTGAAGAACCCGAACGGCTACTGCCACATTTCACCCGCGCTCATCGCACGGATGCGTGAAAAGCGCGCGGCGGCGGAGCGGGCAGCAGCGGCGAAACCCACACGCACATTTGAAAAACCATCGGACGAGGAGCTGAAGGCACGTCTGACGGGAATGCAGTACGCCGTCACGCAGCAGAAGGCGACGGAGCCTGCATTCCGCAACGAATACGACCATGAATTCAGAGAGGGAATCTACTGTGACATCACGACGGGTGAGCCGCTCTTCATCTCTGCGGACAAATACGACTCGGGTTGCGGCTGGCCCGCGTTCTCGCGCCCCATCGACAGCGCGCTCATCGCCGAACATGAGGACCGCTCCTACGGCATGGTACGCACGGAGGTCACGGCGGCGGGCAGCGGTGCACATCTCGGACACGTTTTCAACGACGGTCCTGCCGCGACGGGCGGTCTGCGCTACTGCATCAACAGCGCGTCCCTGCGCTTCATTCCGAAGGAGGAGATGGAGGCGGAGGGCTACGGCGACTATCTCTATCTGCTGGAAAAATAATCTCACATATTGAGAGAATTCGTAAAATATCTATTTCTCGTATTGACAAGTACTTCTTCCAATGTTATCTTTACCAAAGCATTACGAAAACTTTATAGGAATTGGATCAGGTACTTTGTGTTTAATAGAAAATCCGGTAAGGAGTCATCACCACAAGCCGGAGCGGTCCCGCCACTGTATCAGTGAGCAAGCCTGCATGGAAATATACTGTCATTTCCGAGAACGTCACTGGGGGAGTCCCTTGGGAAGGCGCAGGTCTGTGATGAACTGGAGCCAGGAGAACTGCCTGATTGACAATCGCCGTTTGACCTGCGAGTGATGGGGATGGGGATTTGCGTGCTGTTTTATGCCGCTTTGAGACCCTTTGATTGAGAGCCTATGAGCCCTTTTCTGCTGTTGCAGGAAGGGGCTTTTCGTTTTCCTCTATACCTAAAAGTTTTCAAAATATGATTACGGCGCATGGAGTGCGTTGCAGAAGAAAGGTGACAAAGGATATGACAAGAGAGAAGAAGTGGACGCTGGCGGTACTCGCGGCATTTGCGGGAGCAAGTTTTGTCGGAACGGCATATGCCGCAG
>CALJPB010000316.1 GCA_937981305.1 uncultured Selenomonas sp. | reverse complement strand
CTTTATGAACCCATTATAGCAGTTAAAGTCAAAAAGTCAAATGTTTTCTTTGATTTTTTGACTTTTATTTTTTGAGCGCCCCTATCGACTCGCTGCGCTCGCCACTTCCCCCGTCTCGGACGGGGGAAGCTAAATATACCGAAAACGAAAAGCCTCCCCCGTCGAAACGGGGGAGGTGGCACGCGTTAGCGTGACGGTGGGGGCGCCACGCCCTTTTAGATCATATTCTTTTTATACGCGTCGTAGAGCTCCTTGAGCTCCTCCATCTTCGCATACATCTCAAGCTGAAGTGCGGATGCCGTCGGATAATCGCCCTCATTGAGAGCTTTGATGAGCAGCGTAAAGAGAGACTTGTCGTCGATCGTGTCCTTTGCGAGGTAGATGCGCAGATCGTGGATCTTGTTCCACATATAGGCATCCTGATCCGTCAGGAAATCGCTTTTGATCTCCGTCATGCGGCGCACAATCGTGCGGTTCTCGGGAATGATGCGGCTGATGAGCTCGATCTTCCAGCGCAGGAGTGCTCCCGTGCGGAACGAGTCGATGATCTGCGGACGGAGCGTGTTCGCCTGTGTGAGCACCGCCACCTTCTCGGGATAGAGATCAAAGCCGAGCATATTCTCCCAAACCGTCGCGGGCGGCTTGCCGAAGCGTGCGTCACGCTCGTCCGCCGTGTAGTGCTCGAATACGTCCTCCTCGCTCCGATAGGCACGGTCTTTCTCAAGATAGCCTGCCGATTCCCCGGGTTGCTTTGAAAGTTCCGCGAGCAGCTCATCTGCCGTGTGCCCCGCCGAATACTTAATACCGTCGAGAATCGCGAGGTACGAAGCGGCAATGACGAGATAGGTGTTCGAGTAGGGATTGGTCGCGCGCAGCTCGAACCGCGTTGCAAGCGGATTTTTGAGATCACGGATGAGACTCACGAGCACGGTACGGTTACGCGACGGGATCGCAGGCGATTCACCGAACGAAGTGACAACGCAGACGGGAGCCTCAAACCCCGGCTTCAGACGGTTGAATGCGTCGTTTGTCGCCGAGACGAACGGGTTGATCGCCTCGTAGTTTTTGAGCAGCCCCATCAGTGCGCCATAGCCGACCGCATTCATATAGTCCGCGTTCTGATCGTCTGCGGCAAAGAGGCTGTGCCGCTTGCCGTCCTTCGTGATCGCGGCAAGGCTCAGATGCGTATGCTCGCCGTTGCCCGCAAGCCCGATGAGCGGCTTCGCCTTGAAGTTGACCTCGAGCCCGTAGAGTCGGAAGATCTCGCGGACAAATGTGCGGACGAAGAGTTCATTATCCGCCGCCTGCACGGCACTGTCATACTGCCAGTCAATCTCGATCTGCTCGCAGACGTGCGTCATGCGGCCGCTCTCGTCGATCTGCGCCTTGAGTCCGCCGACCTCCTTGTGTCCCATCTCCATGTGGAAGCCGTATTTGTCGAGCTGGATGAGGCAGTCCTCGAGCGCC
>CALJPB010000315.1 GCA_937981305.1 uncultured Selenomonas sp. | reverse complement strand
AGAAGAACAATCAGGTCGATGTCGGCGTGCGCGTCGAAGTGCCCGACGAGATCTTCGACCACATCACGTCGGAGGTCTATGAGGCGAAACTCGTCTATCGCACGAAGCGCTACGGCGATTCCGTGCGAACTTTCTGCATGAATCCGCACGGTCATGTCGTCATGGAAAACACGGGCGGCATCATGACGGTCAACGGTCACTCGTACAGCGACCCGAAGATGCAGAGCCACAATACGAACTTTGCGCTCCTGGTGTCGAATCACTTCACGGAGCCGTTCAACGAGCCGCACAAGTACGGCAAGAGCATCGCGTCTTTTTCCAATATGCTCGGCGGCGGCATCATCATGCAGCGTTACGGCGATCTCGTCAAGGGCAGGCGCACGAACGCGCACCGCATGAGTCACAGCTTCATGGAGCCGACGCTTCATGCGACGCCCGGTGATCTCTCGCTGATCCTGCCCAAGCGCCATCTCGACAACATCATGGAGATGGTGCAGGCGCTCAACGCCGTTGCACCGGGCATGACGAATGACGACACGCTGCTCTACGGCGTCGAGGTCAAGTTCTACAGCTCGCGCATCGTGCTCTCGAACGAGCTTGAGACGCGGCTCAAAAATGTCTTTGCCGTCGGCGACGGCGCCGGCGTCACGCGCGGCCTTTCGCAGGCGGGCGCGAGCGGCGTGCACGTTGCCCGCGTCATACTCTCGCGCATGGGCGCAGGTTGAGAAAGTGCTTAATCTTTTAGTGACTTTGGCCGATAGGATAATATAAGGGAGTATGTTCTTTTTTCAGGCAATATCTTATTGGACGGAAAGAATAGGGTGAGCTTAGTGAATAAAATCAAGATCATGATTGTCGACGACTCGCGCGTCAGCCAGGCAATGCTCAAAGGCATCCTCACGAAGGCGGGCTTCGAGGTCTGCGCCGTAGCGAGCAACGCTGCCGAGGCCGTTGAGAAATACAAGGAGACGCGTCCGGCCGCTGTGACGATGGACATGAACCTGCCCGACGCCAACGGCATTGAGACGAGCCGCCGCGCGGAGTACATCCGCGTCATCATGGCGGAGCTGAACCGCATCAACAGCCATTTGATCTTTATCGGGACGCTTGCAAACGATCTGGGCGCGTCGACGGGAATGCTTTACTGTTTCCGCGACCGCGAGAAGATCCTCGACATCTTCAACCTCGTCTGCGGCGCGCGTCAGACCTTCCACTACATCCGCATCGGCGGGGTCAAGGAGGATCTCTCGCCCGAGGCGGAGGTGCTCATTCGCGCATTTCTCGACGAGGTGCCCGTCTTCCTCGAGGAGTACAACAAGCTGCTGACGGGCAACGAGATCTTTATCCGCCGCATTGTGGGGACATCGCCGCTGACAACGGAACAGGCACTGTCCTACAATATGACGGGGCCGAATCTGCGTGCGACGGGGCTTGCCTTTGACCTGCGCAAGGTGGATGGCTACAGCGTCTACGATGATTTTGACTTCGACATCCCCGTGGGCAAGAACGGCGACAACTGGGATCGCTACATGGTGAAGCTGAATGAGATCGCCGAGAGCGCGAAGATCATCCGTCAGGCGATCGACGGTCTGCCCGAGGGTGACTTTATGGGGAAAAAAGTACCGAAGGTCATCAAGCCGCCGAAGGGCGAGGTGTTCAGCCGTACGGAGGGCACGCGCGGCGAGCTCGGCTTCTACATTGTCAGCGACGGTACGACGAAGCCGTACCGCATCCACATCCGCCGCCCCTCGTTCGTCAATATGCAGGGGCTGGATGCGATGTGCCGCGGTATGTTCATCGGTGACTCGGTCGCCGCGTATTCATCCATCGACCCGATCATGGGCGAAGTGGACTGCTGAGAAAGGAGGCAAATGATGGAACTTTCTTTCTTGGGAGCGATTGCGCTCACGCTGCGCGCTGCTGTTTACAGTGTTGTGCCGATCCCGTTTGTGGTTGATCTTGTCATGACCTTTGTCGGCATTGCGATTCTGCTCGGGATCATCTCGATGGCGGCGATTGTCTTTACCTATGCGGAGCGCAAGATCTGCGCGTTTATCCAGGTGCGTATCGGGCCAAACCGTGTCGGCGGCCGCTTCGGACTGCTTCAGCCGATTGCGGATATGCTGAAACTCATGAGCAAGGAGGACATCATGCCTGCAGGGGCGGACAAGGTGGTCTGGGCGCTCTCGCCCGCGCTGCTCTTTGTGCCTGCGGCTCTGGTCTATGCGTTCTTCCCGTTCGATGCGGGCGCGGTGCTTGCGGATGTGAACGTGGGCGTGTTCCTGCTGTTCGCCGTCTCGGGACAGGCGGTGTTGCCGTTCCTC